>NZ_JBBMQZ010000003.1:0-216449 GCF_038900275.1 Pseudoalteromonas sp. AS71
CTACAACGTTGATAGGCAAGATGTGGAAGTGGTGTGAGCCATTAAGCTAACTTGTACTAATTACCCGTGAGGCTTAACCATACAACGCCAAACGCGTTTTATGTGATAGTGAAACAAGCGAAGAAGTTAATATGACTAAAGTAGATATTACTTAGAAAGACTTAAAAAATATTATCAGATATTTTCCAAATTCAGTTAGTGCGTAGCGATACGGATTAACGCCCAAATTTGCTTGGTGACAATAGCGTTTTGGACCCACCTGATTCCATGCCGAACTCAGTAGTGAAACGAAACAGCGCCGATGATAGTGTAGCATTTGCTATGTGAAAGTAGGACATTACCAGGCTTCAAATTGTAGAAAGCCCGAATCTAACGATTCGGGCTTTTTTACGTCTGCAGAAAAGTGAAATACGCGCAATTAATACACACTCACATCAACACGCATCACGTAGGGCGGGCGAGCATAGCGACTCCCGACGCTGATATACTGCGTAGCGTACCGACTTTATATTGTAGAGCGTCTGAATCTAATGATTCGGGCTTTTTACGTCTTCAAAAAAGTGATTCAGGGATTCCTCTAGAGCGAAGGACTTCTTAGTAAATCATTTATATCGATCAGCAATAATATTTAATTAATTTGAGGGATTAAATCTGACGCTAACTGCGTTAAAAGCCTCATATATGAAACAACTGAATAACGAATTTTTTGCCCTTCTTTTATCGACTCCGCTTAGTTATTGCTCTAATCTCAATTTATGATCTGTTCAATTATGTAGTTTATAAAATGTGACAGAGTTCGTTTAGATAAAAATAGAATAATAAGGGTTTAATAATGAGTGAAATTGATAATCATCCACATGGCATTTTTTGTTGGTCAGAACTTTGTACACACAATTGGAAAGAAGGTAAGACGTTTTATACATCATTATTTGATTGGGGGTATGACGATCAACCTATTGGGGAGGACATATATTACACCATGCTACAAAAGCAAGGTGGTGATATAGCCGCTATGTATGAAATGCCTAAAGAGCAAATTAGTGAAGGGATCCCAAGTCATTGGTTGGCTTACATTGCCGTCGACAATGTTGATGATTGTGCGCTAAAAGCAAAAGAACTGGGTGCTGAAGTTATTGCAGGTCCTCATGATGTTATGAATGCAGGCCGAATGTTGATGCTAAAAGATCCTGTAGGTGCAACTGTAGCGCTATGGCAAGGCAATGAGCATAAAGGTTTTAAGCACTTAGGTGAATTAAACACGCCTTATTGGCATGAGTTAGCAACCAGAGATGGTAAAGTAAGTAGAGACTTTTACTGTGCTTTACTAGGCTGGGAAAGTGAAATAAAGCCAATGGAAGGTATGGACTACACTTTATTCTTAGTGGATGGACAGCCAATTGCCGGTATGCTTGAGATGACAAGCGACTGGCCCGAAGATATTCCTGCTCATTGGATGATTTATTTTGCAGTAGAGAGCTGCGATACGGCAGTAAATAAAGCCGCTAGCTTAGGTGGGCAAGTATGTGTTCCTGCAACAGATATCCCCGAAGTTGGTCGTTTTAGTGTTATATGCGACCCTCAAGGTGCGGTATTTTCGGTGATCGAATCTGTTATGGATGACGTTTAAACAACTACATTAGCTTTAGCGTTAATTTACTCGTTAGTTTGCTATAATACGCGCCAATTAAATCGTCAGAAAGTGCAGAGAACGCAATGGAATTTGAACAAGATAGTAATTTAACCCTCCCTTTATTTCTATTAGATGAATCATTAAGTAATAGAGACTTAGAGCAGCCTGATTTTGAAATATCAATTGGACTTGATGATGAGTTACTTGCTCAAATTTGCCAGAACCCAAGTGAAGATAGCAGTGTCGCTATTACTGTTAGCGGTTATGAGTTGCTTATAACTAATCCACTGTACTTAGCTATATTAGATCAAGAGCACGATGCGCAGATAACATTAACGCATGGCCCTCTTTTAAGTATTGTTTTGAATACTGAAGGTCAGAATACATTCGTTTCTCCTCAAATGGATATGATGCCCACCTTTGATTTAGGTGATGAGGACGACGAATGAGAAAAATACTAATAAGTACGATAGTACTCATTATTTTAAGTGGTTGTGCATATTTGGGAAATGCTCACTACGATGATCTTTTTGGACCTGAACAAACACAAGAGAGAATGGTGCCTCATACAACAGGTGCTGGTGCTGATTTTTTACAAAATGTAAAACCTGTACTCGATACCCGCTGCGTAGTTTGTCATGGTTGTTACGATGCACCATGTCAACTGAAGCTCTCATCCCCTGAAGGTATTGACCGAGGTTTGAGTAAAGAGCTCGTTTACGATGGAACTCGTTTATTGGCAACAACCCCAAGCCGTTTATTATTTGATGCAACTAATACTCAGCAATGGCGAGAGAAAAACTTTACGCCAGTGCTAAATGAGCGCGTGCAAAGTGAAGAAGCTAACTTAGCGGGCAGTGTGTTATTTAATAGCTTAGTGTTAAAGCAAAGCCATGAATTGCCAGTAAATGAAGTGTTAGGTGATGAGTTTGACTTTTCATTAGCGCGTTCGCAAACCTGCGCAACAATGGGTGAGTTCGATCGATTGGCAAGTGATCAACCTCATGGCGGCATGCCTTATGGTTTACCTGGTGTTTCGCGTGAAGAGTTTAATCACTTACAGAACTGGCTTAAAGGTGGTGGTAAAATGTCACATATTCAGCCACCAAGTAAATATGATCAGAATAAAATAGCGGGCTGGGAAGCATTTTTAAATCAAGATAGCTTAAAGTATCAGTTATCAGCACGGTATATTTATGAGCATTGGTTTTTAGCACATATTTATTTTACTTCAGAAAACCCACAAAGCTTTTTCAAATTAGTTCGCTCAAGTACGCCTCCTGGTGAGGAAATAAAGTTAATTAACACGCGCCGCCCATACGATGACCCTAAAGTTAGCCGTGTTTATTATCGTTTTATGCAAGAACGTACAACCATACTTTCTAAAACACATTTACCACTTGAGCTTAATGAAGCTAAATTACTGCGTTTATATGAGCAGTTTATTGCGCCAGATTATACTGTTACGAAAATGCCTAGTTATGAGGCTAAGGCAGCATCTAACCCTTTTAAAACTTTCGAAGTTATTCCAATTAATTCTAAGTATCAATTTATGCTTGATGAGGCAGAGTTAATTATTATGGGCTTTATAAAAGGGCCTGTTTGTCGTGGTCAGATTGCTTTAAATGTTATAAACGATCATTTTTGGGTGGCTTTTGCTGATCCTAATAAAGTAGCGACTCCGGCTGTAGGGGAAATGCTAATGCAACATGAAGAGGCATTAGAACTTCCTGCCGCTGAGGAGAGTAATGCCTTACCCATTTCTAGCTGGGTTAAATATTCAGTTCGCGAGAAAAAGTATTTACAGGCGAAAGTAGAGTTGGCTAACAAAATGTTCAAAGGTGGTGAGCACCTTACAACAGACTTACTTTGGAAAGGTGATGAGCATAATAAAAATGCGGCACTAACTATTTTCCGCCATTTTGATAGTGCAACTGTAGTTAAAGGTTTTATTGGTCAAGAGCCTAAAACCACCTGGATATTAGATTATGCTTTGTTTGAGCGTATTCACTATTTGCTTGTAGCAGGCTTTGATGTGTACGGAAATATAGGCCATCAATTAGTGACACGCCTATATATGGATTTTTTACGTTTAGAGGGAGAGCAAAACTTTTTAGCATTGTTACCTGAGGCTAAACGTAATCAAATCAAAAAGCAGTGGTATCGTAATTCACCACCTGACTTATCTAAGTTCTTTAAAAGTAACCGAGAATTTAGCCAGCCCAGTGGTATTAACTATGTAACAGATGATCCACAGCATGAACTATATACTTTGATGAAAGAAGCCTTAGCGCCAGTTTTAAGTGAAAGATACAACTACACTGAAGTACCAAAGCCGTTAAATGTAGTAAGTAATATGCCAGCAAAAGCGGTAAACTTGTTACCTCAGCTTTCTTTTGTACTTGTAAAGCAAAAAGATGATAGCCATAAGGGCTACACTATTATTCATCATAATGCGCACTACAATATATCTAGTTTATTAAACGAAGATGGCCAACGTGCTTATGATGAAGATACCGCGACTATTGTTCCTGGCTTTATCGGTGATTACCCTGCAGCTATTTGGTATTTAAATAACGAGCAGCAAGTAAATGCTTTTGCCGAGCAATTGCCTATGATGCAAATAGAAGCCGATTATGGTGCTTTGAAATCTAAGTTTGGTATTCGACGTACTCATCCACAGTTTTGGCAATACAGCGATATATTGCACGATACAGCTAAAAAGTATCGTGGGATAGAATATGGAATGTTCGATTATAATCGATTAGAGAATCGCTAATATAATTTTACTACTATGGCCCAGCTTGATGCTGGGCTTTTTTATTGGGTATTAATAATTCGCTTAATTATTTTGACTGATTCTTCGTTTTAAAAAATTAGTCTACACTTATATAAAAAAACTGGTTTATACATGTTCAATATTATTAAAAGCGTGAGAACACGTTACCGATGGGCACTAATTGCAATAGCGCTATTAATAAGTGGCTCTGCTTTATTAATGCAGCATAGTTTTTCTGTTCAAAAGTTTGATGCAAAAATTATTAACATCGCTGGTAGCCAGCGTATGCTCTCACAGAAAATTGCTTGGCACAGTAATGCTATGCTTAACATCAGTAATTACTCGCCAGCTCATACTGAGTCACTTGAGAAGTCCCTCAATACATTTAAAAAGTCCCATCAAACATTATTAACTAAAAACTCTGATGACGAATACATTTACTTAAATCCAGCGTTAGTAGACTTATATTTTGGTGAAACGATAGGGTTAGATAAAGCGGTATTTGACTATATAGAACAAACAGAGCGGCTTTTGTATCAGCAAGGAGAGATAAACCATTCAGTATTTTCTATTAAGCATGTTGAAACGTTATTAACAAAGCTTGATAAGGCAGTGAGCTTATTTGAATCTCAAGCTGTTAAAAAAGTAAATTGGGTCGCCAACCTAGAGATACTATGCTGGTTATTGGCAATGACATTATTACTTATTGAGTTAAGATTTGTTTTTATACCAATGGAAAAAGAGGTTTCAGACACGCTTTTAGAGCTACAAAAACAAAAAGATTTTGTTTATCAAACAAGTCAAAATAAAGAACATTTTATTGCCAGAGCTAGTCACGAATTTAGAACACCTTTGCAGGGACTTATTACGTCTATTGAGGAGCTAGAGGTTTCTGATAAACAGCAAAGCGTTAAAACCCAAGCTAACTATTGCGCGCTTAGGTTAATAGCCATATTAGATGAATTACAAGACTTGCAGGCTTTAAGTGCAGGTAAATGGGTACCGCATTTAAATGATGAAAACCTTTTAGAGTCGTGTAATAAAGTAGTAATAGCTTACAAGCATGCGTGTAAGCAAAAAGGCCTAAAACTAGTTAGTCGTTTAGATGAATCGTTAAATTGTGTATGTAAACTGGATCATCAACGTTTGCAGCACACACTTACAGAATTAATTAGTAACGCTATTAAGTTTACACAAAAAGGTGAAATTACTGTTTCAGCTAAGCTTTTAAATGATGAATTTCATTTAACGGTGAGTGACACTGGCAGTGGCTTTTCGAAGAAGATTACCAGTCTTGAATTTGACTCATTTAAACAAACCAATCACTTTCAAGGGTTAAGAACTGGCCTAACCCGGGTTCAATACGTTGTAAAAGCACTGCATGGTGAAATTACTTTTACAAATAATAAAACTCATGGTGCTTTGGTGTCTTTGTATTTACCAGTGACTATAAGTAAAGCCCTCCCAACACCTCTTAAAGTAAACGACAAGCTAACGTGTTTAGTCGTTGAAGATAACCCATTAAACACTATGTTATTAACCCGCATACTTAGTTTATTAGGTTTAAGCTATGATTGCGCAGAAAATGGTAAAGTCGCGTGTGATATGGTGAGTGAAAATCAGTACGATATTGTTTTTATGGACCTAAATATGCCTGTAATGGATGGGTTTGAGGCTATTAAAAAAATACGTTCCGATCTTAATAAAGTAATGCCAATTATTGTTATAACAGCAAATACCTCACAAAATGATATAGAGCGAGTTTATGAATACGGAGCTAACCTCCATATTCATAAGCCAATAAGCCAGCAAGCAATTAAAGACGCATTAAATAGTATTAGCGTTGTTAGTGAAATAAATTAATTTTGCGGATAACAAGCTTGCTAAGCACTTTTAATATACGTTAACTTGCTGTTTTAAGGTTTATTAGGAAAAGTTAGTGCAGTCAATTACGCTTGAGCAATTTAATGGTTACTTACAAGGGCAAGGTAAAAGCCGTTACGATATATGCAACCTAGATTGGCAAGTAAACCTAGGAGAACATTGGTTACTTTTAGGTGCTAATGGAGCTGGTAAATCTGCTCTGACAGCTGCGTTAATCGGTGAGGCTAAGTGCGAAAGTGGTAAGCGTATAAGTAGTATTAATAAGCTTATGCTCGTGTCTTCAGATTCGCATAAACAGTTACTAGCTCAAGAATTAGAGCATGATAAGCACAGCCTCGTTAAAGACCTTGTTTTTACAGGGCATAGTAATAATGATGAGTTATTAGCGCAGCTAATAGAGTTATTTAAATTTAGCTCATTACTAAATAGGCATTTTAGAGACCTTTCAACGGGTGAAACTCGTAAACTCCTACTTATAAAAGCACTCAGCTCCCATAGTGAGTTAGTCGTGCTTGATGAGCCATTTCATGGACTCGACGTACAATCTTGCCAGCAGCTTAATAGAATACTCATAGAACTTAGCCAAACTATTACTTTTGTTTTTGTACTAAACCGCCTAGACGAAATTCCTTCATTCATTACTCACTATGGCTATGTAAACCAAGGTTGCTTGTTACATACTTTGGCAAAGCCAGGCAGTGAGCAATTGAGTGATTTACTAAAACTACTTCATTTAGAACATACCTCATTGGATGTGCCATCTCCTGATACCGAACAAGAGCAAAAGGCATTCACTGGTAATACCTTAGTTAAATTGAGTAATGCTAAAGTTAGTTATAGTGATGTAAGTATATTCAAAAATCTCAATTGGACTATAAAAAAGCATCAGCATTGGCAGCTCAGTGGAGCGAACGGTTCAGGCAAAACATGCCTATTAAATTTAATAACAGGTGATAACCCACAGTGTTATAACAATGACATTGAAGTGTTCGGTTTTAAACGCGGAACCGGGGAGAGTATTTGGGATATAAAACAGCATATTGGTTTTATATCTAACGTGCTACATATGGATTACCGCGTAAGTATATCGGCTTTAAATACTGTTATTTCAGGATTTTACGACAGCATAGGTTTATATCAAAAACCGAGCGACGCACAAATTAATATTGCTAAGCAGTGGCTGGCATTTATTGGTTTAAGTGACAAGCAAAGCACCTCATTCACTCAGCTATCGTACGGCGATCAGCGTATGTTATTAATTGTGCGGGCTATGGTAAAACATCCAACGTTACTTGTTTTAGATGAGCCTTGCTTGGGCTTAGATGAAGCAAACAGGCAGCGTGTACTGTTACTAATAGAGAAAATTTGTGCTGCCAATACAAGTACTGTGATTTATGTAAATCATCATGCGGCAGACAAAATTAAAGGAATAGAAAATTACTTAAAAATGGAAGACTTTAGTTGTTAGTTCGTTTTTTATATTTTTTATTAATGCTTTCTATTAAGTAAATAACAATTTCAATCGCAATAAAAATAGAGGCAAGGATTAACCCACCACTTGGTTTAAAATACCCCTCTTGGTAGTAATATACTCCATTGATAAAAAGCATCGTGAGAAAAAATAAAATCTCAAATTGAAAACGTTTCATAATTTACCTAAACATTATGAGCTTACTTAGCGAGTTTGTTTACGTAAGCTCTATTGGGGTCATTTTTATTTTAAAGACGAGTAACGCTAAAGCCTTTATCTCGAAGTTGTTTAAGTAACCCGTGTTTTTCAGGTAAATGCAGAGCGCCTACAGCAATAAATAGCTGCTCGTTTGCTAAACGCGGTGTGAGTTGTTTAACCCAATTATTATTGCGGTTAGTTAGCATTACTTGCTCGCTAATTTCACCGTAATTACTGTCATCAAAACTCATGTTGTAGTAATCGGTTAGTGTGTCCATGTCACCGCTTTTCCACGCATTAACTAACTTGATAAAGTAAGTATTAATATCGGCTAGTTGCTCAAAGGTTTCTTCAATCATTTCATTGCTTAATAGCACCATACCATCAAACATTTGTAGTTGTTGTTCTAGGGTTTCAAGCTCGCCAATTTTAATATTATGCTCTTTAGCATAACTAAGCACTTGCTTGTCTATGCCGGTTTTATCTGAATAACCTGCATTTTGAAATTCAATTTGCATCATAGTCACCATAACAGCCCAAGGCTTTAAGCCATTAAACATAGCAATATCAATCGACTTTTTAGCAAAGTAATCTTTTAGCTTGGTATAATTTTGCTTTGAAAGCTCAGTTTGTAATGTTTTACCGTCACTTAGCATCATAAATGGCATTGAGCGCTGCTGCATTTCAAGTGGAGTAAGTTTGCTTATATCAACTTCAACAATCACTTCTTTGCTTGCACTAATTGCATCGGTTACATTTTTAGGTAAGCCTTTCATGCTGGCATCACCAACGTGTACAGTGCCAAACAAGTAAGAGCTGACGCCATTTTTTTCTATTTTATATAAAGCAGGAGCTGCATAGCTGTTAAGGCTAAATGTTATAAGTAATGCCACAATAAAAAAGTGGCTAACACGGATAAGAGCATTCATGGTTTGTCCTTAAAATCTCAAAATTAGTAGTGTAAATACTAACCTAAATTTACTTCAGAGGTAACGTTAATATAAACGTTAGCGTATTGCTTTCGGTATTACTGGCCGTAATAGTAAAGCCATTTAAGTTACATAAGCTCTGTACAATTGATAATCCTAAACCATGGCGCTGGTTATTAGTTCTAGATGAATCTAGCTGATAGAGCGGGTCAAAAATAGCAGTGAGCTGTTCACTACTTAGTGGTTTATTTACTTTGTTACTAACAGAGATGGTCATGTTTGTGCTGTTATTTACGGCAGTTAATTTAATTGGTGCCTCAGGAAGTCCATAAAATAGTGCGTTATCGATTAAGTTACACAAAATGGTATTTAAACTAAATTCGTCAGCATTAAGTGTAATCTCGTCACTTATTTCGTTATTTAAACGCGTTTTAATAGTTGGGTGCTTAAAGGTCAGCTCATCAATAATTTGATTTACTAAGTTATTTAGCATGATATTTTGTGCATTTAATTGCATTGCACTGCTACTTGAGCGCTGCAACAGTAATAGGTTACTAACAATTGTTTTCATGCGCTGTGAAATATTAAGTACATCACTTGTATAGGTGTCGCTAATACGTTTATCGTCAGGGTAGCGAATAGCCACTTCTGAAAGGCTTATGAGTTCAGCTATAGGGGTTTTAAGCTCGTGTGCAATGTCGCTTGTTAGGCGTTTTTCATTACTATAGAGTTGCTGATTAACGGTAATAAACTTATTTAGCTCGTTACGTATAGGTTCTATTTCTTCCACTTTAAAGTCGCTTTCTATTGTTTGCGCAACACCGGTAATATCGAGTAACTTAATTTGAACGTTTAAGTTGTGTAGTGGGTGCAGGCCTTTATTTACAATACGTGTCACTAAATAGCGCACACCAAACACACCAAGTACACAGGTTAAAATAAAGACCACATCAATAATAATCAGTACTTTATTAAGTTCGGAGGTGGGCGCTGCGATTGCAAGCGTCATGGTATTAAAAACAGCAGAGTGGGTGGGATTTCTATCATCTTTTTGGGCTACAAAGTGACTTATAAGTGCGCGGCCATCACGCCCGTTAGGAAGCTCGTAATCTATAATTTTAGATTCATTTATCGGCATTTCTAAAAAAGGCAGGTTAGCATTTTCATAAAGCGCTAATGAGTCCGAGCGCTCAAAAACATCACTGCCATGCCATAACTGGTAAAACTCCGTGGCATCTGCAGCTTCATACTCCGACATAAACTCACCAGCAAAATCAAATTCAACCACGTTGTTGTCATCTTCAACTAAGGTTTTTAAGTAGTTAGCTTTATTAGTTAAAGACTGATTGAACTGATCTTCCACCCAAGTATCAACACTTAAATCAACGGTTAAAAATATGGTGAATAAAATAACTGAGATCACAGCGCTAATATTATTAACGAGTTTACGTTTTATTGAGTGATTTTTATTTTGTTGTTGCGACATAACCAAATCCACGTTTATTTTTTATCGGGAGCTCGCCATCAAACTGTCTTACTTTTTTACGTATGGTTGAGATGTGTGCTTCAAGCGCATTTTTAGAGAGCATATCAAACTGACCTACCACCGCTTCACTTATAAGCTCGAGCCCTAATACTCGCTCTGGGGCGTTAAATAAGCATTCTATTATTTTGTATTCATTGCGCGTGAGCTCAATGGCATGTTGCTCGTAATGAAGAGTTTTAAGGGAGAGATCTAATACGCAATCACCTACGGTTAGGGTATTTTGTTGGTTTTGCAGTGAACCGCGACGAAGTAATGCAAGGACACGAGCATGGAGTTCTTCAAACGAAAATGGCTTAGTTAAATAATCGTCAGCGCCTTTCATAAGGCCGCTAATTTTATCTTGAGGCTCACTTCGTGCCGATAAAATTAGCACACGGCTTTGGCTATTACTGCTGCGCAGTGCTTGTAAAATACTCATGCCATCAACACTTGGTAGCATTAAATCAAGTACGAGGAGGTCGTAGTTTCCACTCAGTGCCATACTCAGCCCTTCTGAGCCATCACCAGTTTCATCTACGGTAAAACCAAGGTTGCTAAGGCCAACTTGCAAGCTGCGTCTTAGTGCTTCAGAGTCTTCAATAACGAGGATTTTCATGTTTACTCGGTTTATAAAAATAGCCTTGTTACTTTAACAAGGCTTTATTATCAAGTCACTTGGTTAATGATACCAACCATTTGTGTAGGCTAAATTACCCAAGTTCGCGTGGGCTAGGGCTTTTCTAACTAGTTGCTCATCATTTTCACATGGTACAAGCTGGTTATTGCTATACGTATAGGTTGTTGCTGGTTTTTGTGGTTGTAACACCACCACTTTATTATCGTGCATGTAGGCAAAGTTTTTGTCGTATTGCATCATTGCGCGTTGTTTGTTGTCGCTAATTGGCTTTGATAAATCATGACCTATCATTGGGTGCTTACCACTTGCGCCAATTAAAGACAGTAGAGTAACAGGAATATCGAGCTGACTGGCTAGTTGGCTATCTCGTTTATGGGTAATACCTTTTCCAAAAATAACGGCCGGAATTTTAAAGTGATCCACCGGTACTAAATTCGAACCCGATACGCGCGAGTCGTGATCGGCAATAACTATAAATACAGTATCATCCCAGTAGCTCGATTTTTTAGCTTTTTCGATAAACGTGCCTAGTGCATAATCGGCATACTTGGCAGCATTATTACGGGTTTGTTTTTGTTTATCGTACAGCGTTATTTTATCGTCAGGAAAGTCATACGGGCTATGATTAGAGCTTGAAAATATAAGGCTGAAAAAGGGTTTATTTTGTTTTTTAAGCTTAGTAAGTTCTATGTCGGCTTGGTCGTACAAGTCTTCGTCTGATACGCCCCACGAGCCATTAAAGTCTATTTTTTTAAAGTTATTTGTATCTACAATACTTTTAAAACCGTTGCCTAAAAAGAAGCTTCGCATGTTATCAAAATGGCTTTCGCCGCCATAAATAAACTGCGTGTTGTAATTTTGCTTCGCTAAAAAATCAGCAATGGTAAAAAAGTCGCGTTGTGATTTATCAAGCTTAACAACCGCACGCGAAGGCGTTGGTGTAAACCCTGTAATTACCGCCTCAATCCCACGAACAGAGCGTGTACCCGTAGCGTATAAATTATCAAACCCCCAGCCTTGTTTATAAAGGGCGTCTATATTAGGTGTAAGTGGTAAACCGCCAAGCGTGCCTACATAACGAGCACCTAAACTTTCTTGTAAAATAATGACTAAATTTTTGGGTTTACCTGTATTACTTGCGCCATGAAACGTTTTTGTAGGGGCAGTTACATCACTAAATGCGGCTTGCGTATTTTGCATGTTACTACGCACAATACTAAGCAATTCATCGGTGGGCATTTTACCGTAATAGTCTTGGCTCGATTGCTCATTAGAAAGTTGCTTAACTGCAAACGCGACGCTATAAAGTGAGTTAAGGGTTAAGTCGTTAAGTAAGTGATCAGTAGAAAACGAGACCATGGCGGGGTTAAGTGGTCTGTGTCCTAATGAGCTGCGGGCGCCAAAAATAGTTAAGCATACTAAAACAAGCGCTAAAATTGATTGATTTAAACCTGTTAGTGATGACTTGCTTTGCCATTGATTGCTAAATATTTTACTTGCAAATTTACAGCTTAAAATAAGTGCTATAACAGCAATAAATACTTCTACCTTATAGCCTGAAAAAATCATTTTTGAGACTTCTTTAGGATAAATTAAATATTCTATAAATAAGCGGTTTGGGCGTAAATCGTACTCGTTTATAAACGTAGGCGTAATCACTTCAAAAAAAACAAGTAAAGCAGACATCGTCACTAAATAAATTTTAATGAGGCCGCGTACTTTATTTTGCCAACCTACGCTTTGCATCAGTAAAGTAAGTAGTAATGCGGGCATAATAATGTAGCTTAGAGTGGCTATATCAACTCTTAAACCACCTATAAATATAGATAACCACGCATGCAATCCAAATACACGCTCCCCTTGCCATACACTTAATCCAAAGCGAGCAAGTGTTAAAAAGCTAAGTGCCAAAACAGCAAACACAACAAAAATCCATACAGGGCCAAGTGCATTTTGTATTTTAGGTATAAAAGTTAGCTTTATGCCCATAACACAGCCCACCAAATAAGAGCGGCAATTAGCATAGCTATAAACACGCTTGCAGAGGCTATATCTTTAGCTAGCCCCGAAAGCTCATGGTATTCACTGCCAATTCTATCAACTACAACCTCAACTGCCGTATTTACCAGCTCAGCAAACAATACAAAAAGCAGGCTAGCTATAAGCAGTAATTTATCCCTTAGTGCAATTTCTTGTAGCCACACAAACACACCGAGTAATGAAAACAGTGCTAGCTCTTGTTGAAACGCCGCTTCAAATCGACTCATCCATTTTAAGCCGTTAAAAGAATGGCTTAAGGTAAAAATAAGGCGCATTAAGCCTTGGCGTTTTATAACGGTTTTATTACTCATAGTTTTATTTCGCTTGGTGTTGTTTGGCAGTTAGCAAGTAAATCAAGTGATGCCTGATACGTTTTGCTTTTAATGCCAATTAAATTTAAAAGGGTGTGAAAAATATTGTTGTGTGAGCGTGCAGCGCGGGTGTCTAAATTAGCTAAACAGGTATTAGTAATGCGCTGATTATGCTCATCAGCCCACATATAAAGAGGAACGTGCGTTTGTGTGCTAGGTGCAAAGCTATACGGAAAACCATGTAAATAAGCACCGGCTTCGCCAAGTGATTCACCATGATCAGAGACATATAAAAACTGCTTATCTATGTTGTTTGGCAGCGCTTTTAATTGCTCAATTACCTGGGCGTTAACAAAGTCGCTGTACGCAATTGTGTTGTCGTAGGTATTAACTAATTCATCGTGTGAGCAGTTTTGAATGTCGCTTCTGTCGCACGTGGGCGTAAATTGCTTAAATTTTTCTGGGTAGCGTTTAAAGTAGGTTGGTCCGTGTGAGCCCATCATGTGTAGGACGATAACGGTATTAGCTTGGTTTAAATTAGCGAGTTTGCGCTTAAGTGGAGCAAGCAGTGCTTCATCAAAACAATATTTTCCATCGCAAAGCGCTGATGGGGTGGTTGGGATATCAATGTTAACAACACGGGTGCATACGTTTTTACAGCCGCTGTTGTTATCAACCCACAGTACGTCGCTGCCAGCTTGTTGTGCTAAGTCAACCAGGTTTTGTTGGTTGTCGGCTGCTAATCGATCAAAGTTATCTTGTGTTTGCAGTGAAAACATACACGGCACAGACACTGCAGTAGCGGTGCCACAAGACGCCACATTATTAAAATACGTCACATTATACTTTTGTGTATAAGGGTTGGTGTTGCGCTTATAACCTTGATAAGCAAAGTTTTCTGCTCGTGCGGTTTCGCCAACAACCATAACAGTTACGCTGGTGGTGTTAGGCGTAATGAGAGTGGGTGTTGTATCTATATTTTTAAATTCCATATTGGTATACAGCAGCTGATCGCGCATATATTTATAACCGCTAGAGAGATACTGAAATGGGATGAGTTCTTTTTTCAAAATGCGGTTATTGCGGCCAGTGGCTGCGTAGTCGGCGTAAAAGTTTACGACCACTAAAGCAATTAATGAGCAGCACGCTACAATAAGTTTTATACGACTAATCGCTTCTTGGTGAGGACGGGTAAAGTGTATTTTTACTTTGCTTAATATAAAAACAGGTAGCGCACAAAACAGTAGTAGAAAGCCTATGAGCTGCGGATTTAAATAGCTCAGTGCTTCGCTTGAATCAGTTTCGAACGTGTTTTGAATCATTGAATAGTCAAACACGACGCCGTAATTTAATGAGCCGTAAAGTACGGCACTCGAAATTATCAGTAAAAGGTAGTTAATTGGTTTTAGTAACCACCTAACCGACACTATTGAAAAGAAAATAATTAAAAGGCATAACAAAAGCAGTGGCACTGAAAGTAAAAATAGCCATGAAAAAGATGCAAGGGAGGTGATGGCGTTAAACGAACCTTGAATAAAAGGAATGTTTATAACTAAACAGTAATAACAGGCAATCATCACTACAAAGGCATTTGCACTACAGTGAATGTAAAACCGCTTACTACGATTTGGCTTTTTTTGTGCTGGTGTTTGGCTAGTTATGTTCATATTTAGGCTCGTTTAAAATAACAACGCCATGCTATGCAACAACACTTAAGAGTCGCTTAAGAGAACCTACGCATTACCTGAAGGTGATAAATAATTTTATTTATAAAAATATTCTCAAAAATTAATCAAACCTTAAATAAGGGATATAAGAATAGTGAATTTCTGAGATTAAAATTAGAGCATAAAAAAACCACTACCAGCTTGTATAATGAATTTTAAAACCTGATAAATTGCATTTTAATCTTTTTGTTAGATTAACTTTGGTGTTGACTTAAAGGGCCTAGCGCGGTACTAATATAAAAAGAGAGCGAAGGAATAACCTTCGCGATAATTGAACAAAATTTGGTATTAATTACATGCTTACAAACGCACTTAACCTAGTCCTGATTATTATCGTGGTGATTATTCCCGCGAGGGCTTCGTAGTGCTTTAAAAACTTAAGCATTAAAAAAGCCCTCCGCACTTAACCGTTCGGAGGGCTTTTTAGTTTTAAGGGTAAAATTTGTAATTGGGTTGTCACTGAGGAATGAGGGTTTATTAATGACAGGCGCAGAACTAACAATCGACTTATTGGCCAAACACGGCGTAAATGAAGTATTTGGCTACCCAGGCGGAGCTATTATGCCAATTTACGATGCGCTGTATGGCGCGCCAGTCAAACACTACCTTACTCGCCATGAGCAAGGTGCAGGGTTTGCAGCTGTTGGTTATGCTCGCAGTACGCGTAAATTAGGTGTGTGTTTTGCAACATCGGGCCCAGGTGCAACTAACCTAATAACCGCTCTTGCTGATGCAATGATGGATTCAGTGCCATTATTGGCGATCACCGGCCAAGTACCTACTGCAGCCATTGGATCTGATGCGTTTCAAGAAATAGATGTACTAGGTATGTCGCTTTCGTGTACTAAGCACAGCTACATGGTAGAACGAGCTGAAGACTTAGCAGAAATACTACAAGAAGCAATTCATTTAGCGCAAAGCGGCCGTCCTGGTCCTGTACTTGTCGATATCCCAAAAGATATTCAAATGGCGCAAGTCCCTTTTAAACCTTGGCTAGCAGCTGATGAATACTTACCAGAGTTAGATTTAAAGCAAGTTGCTATTGCTAATCAATTGTTGAGTGAGGCTAAACAGCCTGTAGCGTATGTAGGCGGTGGTGTACAAGCCGCTGATGCGCAAGACGAGTTAATGCAGTTTTTAAATAAAACCCAGATGCCTGCTGTATCAACACTAAAAGCATTGGGCAGTGTATTACCTGACTACGAGCATTACTTAGGCATGCTCGGTATGCATGGAACTCAATCTGCTAATATTGCAGTGCAGGAATGTGATGTACTTGTGTGTATAGGTGCGCGCTTTGATGACCGCGTAACGGGTAACTTAGCTAAATTTGCAGCTAAAGCTAAAGTAATTCATTTAGATATTGATGCCGCTGAAGTCGGTAAGCGTAAACCAGCTAAAGCTTCATTAATTGCTGATTTAAAAACCTCTTTACCCGCACTTGAGTGTTTTGTAACACCTAAAGCGTGGTGTGACACAAACAAAGAAATGAATATTAAGCACGCGTGGCGTTACGACTACCCGGGTGAGAAGGTTTATGCACCGTACTTATTAAACCAACTGAGCCAACGCATGCCAAAAACGGGTGTTGTGTGTTGCGATGTGGGTCAGCACCAAATGTGGGTAGCACAGCACATGAAGTTTAGCCACCCGAGTAATCATTTAAGTAGTGGTGGCGCTGGCACAATGGGCTTTGGTTTACCGGCCGCGATTGGCGCACAAGTAGCACGCCCTGATGACTTTGTTATTACTGTGTCGGGCGATGGTTCAATAATGATGAATATTCAAGAATTAGCCACTATTCGCCGTAATAATTTACCTGTAAAAATATTAATTTTAGATAACCAACGCTTGGGTATGGTTCGCCAATGGCAGGAACTATTTTTTGAAGGCCGTTACTCTGAAACTAACCTTTCGGATAACCCTGACTTTGTTCAATTAGCTGCAGTATTTGGTATTCCAGGGCAAACAATTACCCATGCAAACCAAGTTGATGATGCTATTACTGCATTAGTAAACAGCAAAGGTCCGTACATAGTACATGCCTGTATTGATGATAAAGAAAATGTTTGGCCACTTGTACCACCTGGGGCTGCTAACGACGAAATGATGACGGAGAAAGCAAAATGAAACATAGCCTAACTATTGCATTAAAAAGCCAAAGTATAGCGGTAGAGCGCTTTTTACGAGTGGTGCGTCATCGTGGTTTTGACCTTACGCATTTTCAACTCAATATAGATGATGGGTTATACAATGTAGCCATGACGGTAGATAGTGATAAACCTATTCACCTATTAACAAGCCAGCTAAATAAGCTAGTGGATGTTAAAGAAGTCACTTTACAAAATTTACAGCACCAACAGGCTGTGTAATTGCGAATTAAAAAATAATTTACGAGTAACTGAGACACTCAGTTATTTACCAATTTTAGAATGAGGAATGCCCGCTTTTATTGCGGCAAAAACAGAGGTAACTATGGCTAAATTAAGAAGTGCAACAACAACTGAAGGACGTAAACGTGCAGGCGCAAGAGCATTATGGCGCGCAACAGGTATGACAGACTCTGATTTTGGTAAACCGATTATTGCCGTAGTTAACTCGTTTACACAATTTGTACCAGGACATGTACACCTTAATCAGCTTAGTGAACTTATGGGTGAGACAATAACCCAAGCCGGTGGCGTTCCTAAAGAATTTAATACCATTGCGATTGATGATGGTATTGCGATGGGACACGGCGGTATGCTTTATTCGCTGCCTTCGCGCGATTTAATTGCTGATTCGGTTGAGTACATGGTAAATGGTCACTGCGCCGATGCTATGATCTGTATTTCAAACTGCGACAAAATCACTCCAGGGATGATGCTTGCAGCACTACGCTTAAACATACCGGTAATATTTGTATCGGGCGGTCCAATGGAAGCGGGTAAAACTAAGCTTGCTAACATCGATATTAAACTTGATTTAGTTGATGCCATGGTTAAAGGCGCTGATGAATCGGTAAGTGATGCAGATTCAGAGCAAGTAGAGCGTTCTGCGTGTCCTACATGTGGTTCGTGTTCAGGTATGTTTACTGCAAATTCAATGAACTGTTTGTTAGAGGCAATAGGCTTAGCACTTCCGGGTAACGGTACCACGCTTGCCACTCATAAAGACCGTAAACAACTGTATGTTGAAGCGGGTGCTCGTATTGTTGATTTATGTCGTGAGTATTATCAAAAAGATAATCAAGATGTATTGCCACGCGCTATTGCCAATAAAACAGCCTTTATGAATGCAATGGTTGTTGATATTGCAATGGGCGGCTCGTCAAATACCGTATTACATTTACTCGCTGCAGCGCAAGAAGCGGGCGTTGATTTTGATATGTCGCACATTGATGCGCTTTCTCGTAAAACACCGTTTTTATGTAAAGTTGCACCAGCAACACCAGAGTACCATATTGAAGATGTCCACCGTGCTGGTGGCATGATGGCAGTTGTTCGCGAACTTGGTAAAGCGGGTTTAGTTGATATGTCGGTTAATCATGTCGCTGGGTCAACGATGGCTGAGCTTGTTAAAAAATGGGATGCAACAGACCCAACTAACGAAGCTGCGCGCAAGTTTTATCGTGCGGGTCCTGCGGGCATTCGTACAACTAAAGCAATGAGCCAAGAGTGTCGTTGGGATGAAGGCGATAATGACCGTGTGAATGGGTGTATTCGAAGCGTTGAACACGCTTATCGCCAAGACGGTGGTTTGGCTGTGCTATCGGGCAACCTAGCCGTTGATGGGTGTGTTGTGAAAAGTGCAGGTGTCGTTGATGAAATGCTGCATTTTGAAGGCACCGCAGTGGTGTACGAATCACAAGATGATTCGGTAGAAGGTATTTTAAATAATGAAGTAAAAGCCGGTGATGTAGTGGTTATTCGTTATGAAGGACCAAAAGGCGGTCCTGGTATGCAAGAAATGCTATACCCAACAAGCTACTTAAAATCGAAAGGCTTAGCTGAAAAGTGTGCCCTTATTACGGATGGTCGCTTTTCGGGTGGTACGTCAGGTTTATCAATTGGTCACGTGTCGCCAGAAGCGGCAAGTGGTGGTGCAATTGCTTATGTTGAAAATGGCGATAAAATCATTATTGATATCGCAACACGCGAAATCACTTTAGCGCTAAGCGATGAAGAACTTGAGGCACGTAAACAAAAGCAATTAGCGCGCGGAAAACTAGCATACAAACCAGTTGATCGTGAGCGCTATGTATCGTCAGCTTTAAAAGCATATGCATTACTTGCAACAAGTGCCGACAAAGGCGCAGTGCGCGATTTAGCTAAATTGGAGGCGCTTAGTTAATTATGGTCTCTCAAGAGCTCGATTATTTTCGCGCTATTATTCAAGCAAACATGGAGCCTTTGGCTAAAGTTACTGAGGTCAGCGAAATGGCTGAACTCAGTAAAAAGCTAGGTAATCATGTTTGGTTAAAGCGTGAAGACCAACAGCCCGTGTACTCATTTAAGTTACGCGGTGCGTATAACAAATTAAATAAATTACCTAAAGGCTCAGTGGTTATCACTGCTTCTGCGGGTAATCATGCCCAAGGGGTTGCATTAAGTGCATCTCACCTTGGGCATCAAGCAACTATTGTAATGCCAGTAACAACACCTGAAATAAAAGTCAGCGCAGTCCGTGCACTTGGCGGTGAAGTTGTATTACATGGCCATCATTTTGATGCAGCAAAAGCATATGCGCTTGAGCTTACAGAGCAGCGTAACGGTATATTTGTACCACCGTTTGATGACCCAGACGTTATTGTTGGTCAAGGCACTGTAGCACGCGAGTTAATGCAGCAATTAAATGAGCTTGATGCTGTGTTTATTCCTGTTGGCGGTGGTGGTTTACTTGCTGGTATGGCGGTTTACATTAAATCGTTGCGTCCAGATATAAAAGTAATTGGTGTAGAAGCCGACGAAAGTGCATGTTTACAAGCAGCACTTGAAGCCGGTAAGCCAGTAGAGCTTGATCGCGTTGGTAGTTTTGCCGATGGCGTAGCGGTTAAAATTATTGGTACTGAAACGTTTCGTTTAGCGCAAAAGTTTTGTGATGAGGTTGTTACAGTAACTAGCGACGAAATATGTGCAGCCATGCAGGATATTTTTGTATCTACGCGTGCAATTGCAGAACCATCAGGTGCCCTTGCAACAGCTGGGCTTAAAAAGTGGAGTCAGCAATCGGGATTAAAAGGGTTGCACTTAGCCGCTGTTTTATCGGGTGCTAATTTAAACTTTGATCGCCTGCGTTATGTAGCAGAGCGTACTGCGCTGGGTGAAAAAAACGAAGCGTTATTAGCTGTTACTATTAAAGAAGAAAAAGGCAGCTTTAAGCAGTTTTGTGCTTCTTTAGGTGGCCGTGCTATTACTGAGTTTAACTACCGCTATGCAGGACCTGGTGAAGCGCAGATATTTGTAGGTATTGCCCTGCGCCAAGGCGAGCAAGAGCTTAATGAGCTAAAGCAAGACTTAACAAGTAACGACTATAAATTTTGCGATCTATCAGACAACGAACTCGCTAAATTACATGTGCGCTACATGGTTGGGGGCAAAGCGCCAGAGCAATTACATGAACGTCTACTTCGCTTTGAGTTTCCTGAATATCCGGGCGCACTTGCACGCTTTTTAGATACTTTAGGCAGTAATTGGAACATTACCTTGTTTCATTATCGTAATCACGGTGGTTCTATGGGGAATGTACTAGCCGGTTTTGCTATTGAGCCGAGTCAGTATGAGATGTTTAACGAGCATTTAAATCGCTTAGGTTACAGTGTACAAGATGAAACACAAAACCCGTGTTTTACCCAATTTTTAACATCAAAACCGCAAGCAGAAAAAGTCGAAAAACTCGCCTCAGTATAACCCTTCTTTAAAGGCAGGCACCTAACTAGGGTGCTTGCTTTATCACACGTTTTACATATAGTTACAGGTAATCGTCATGCTTTTGAGGACACCTCGTTGCTATTTAAAGGATTAATCATTGGATTGTGCTTTTTTTGCAGCCATATAATGGCGCAAGAATCAGTTACATTACAGTTAAAATGGACACATCAATTTCAGTTTGCCGGTTATTATATGGCAAAGCAAAAAGGTTTTTATAATGATGTTGGCCTTGATGTCACCATTAAACAAGCTAATCCAATGAAACCTGATACTTTTGGCCCTGTTGCAAGTGGTGAAGCGCAATTTGGCGTAGGGCATTCTGGTATTTTGCAGCAGCGTATTAATGGTCAGCCTCTTGTTGCTATGGCTGCTTTACTGCAGTTTTCACCTTATTGCTGGATGGTAAAAGACACCTCTGATATTTTTCACCCACGTGACTTCGTTAATAAGCGCATTACAGCGGTGAGTCTTAAAGATAGCACCGAGTTACTTGTTATGCTTAAACGCAGCGGTGTAGAAGTAGGTAATCTCAAAGTTTACGATGGCGGGAACCCAGCTCAGGCTTGGATTGAAAACAAACTAGATGCTATGCAAGTGTATGTTACTACAGAGCCTTATTATATGACTCAGCAAGGCGTAGCCCATCGGCTTGTTTGCCCACAGCGATATGGAATGGACGTGTATAGCGACATTTTATTTACCAGCGAAAACATGCTTAAGAAAAGTCCGCAAACGGTCGAAAAATTCTACCAAGCGAGCCTAAAAGGTTGGCGCTATGCAATGATGAATATGGATGAAGCCATTGCAGTCACCCAGCAAAACTATGCGCCGAGCAAAAGCTTTCATCAGCTCGCCTTTGAGGCTGAAGTACTAAAAAGTTATATAACTCCACCCACCACTAGTTTAGGGCATATGTCGATAGCAAAATGGCGCTTA
Organism: Pseudoalteromonas sp. AS71; assembly: GCF_038900275.1. Taxonomy (NCBI): domain Bacteria; kingdom Pseudomonadati; phylum Pseudomonadota; class Gammaproteobacteria; order Alteromonadales; family Pseudoalteromonadaceae; genus Pseudoalteromonas; species Pseudoalteromonas sp. AS71. Next base: position 21,977 of record NZ_JBBMQZ010000003.1, read on the forward strand.
ATTGCTGACTTATATGGCATACAGCAAAACGAATTTGACGAAGTAAAATCTCACTTTATTTATAAATACCAAGAACCCGAAAAGATGCAATTATCTTGGATGCTCATAGCCGCTATTTTGGTAAGTGTTATTTCAATACCTTTGTATTTACGGCTGATTTTTAGCCAAAAATAACTGCTTAATGAGAACTCACTGAGCTGATATAATTAATTGTCTTTTTATTTTTTAAGCTGTTATGACTTTAGCCGAGCAATTTTTTGCACTTGATTCACTTTTAATGAGCCATCGTCAGTATTGGCAGTGCACCGCGTTTGATTTTGACACTATTCCTTGGCCAGAGCTGCAAGGCATGCTTAACGAACTAACTGATGATCAGGTAACAGTTCTTGATAATGATCAAAATCAGCTATACAAATTTTTTAGCCAACACATAAACCAACTTGATGAACTTGCTAAGCTATGTGAGTTACCTAGCTCTGCACAGTCTCGAGTCGACTATCCATTTTGGATAAGTAACGGGATTAAAGGTCGTAAGTTTGATCAGTTACAAGATTTTGTATCTGCATTACCTACTACTAAGCAACCGGTTTTAGAGTGGTGTGCGGGTAAAGGGCACTTAGGGCGAATGCTTGCTTTTAATGGCGCAAGTAATGTGCATAGTATTGAGCTGCAACAAAGCTTATGCGAGCAAGGGCAAAAAAGTGCACAGCAACAAGGCTTAGCAATGCATTTTAGCCAAGCAGATGTATTAAAAGACGATATCACTCAATTTTTTAATGCTGATATGCATGCCGTAGCGCTACACGCATGTGGTGGTTTGCACCAAGCATTTATGCGCCAAGCAAGTTTGGCGAAAGTTCAACAAATTAGCTTTTCACCTTGTTGCTATCATTTATTTACGGCTAATGAGTACCGTGCAATGAGTGAGGTTGCAAATCAAAGCAAGCTTAACCTAACGCATCGCGATTTAAAGCTCGCATTACAAGAAACCGTTACAGCACCTTCTCGCCTGGAAAAAGTACGCAAAACAGAACTAGAATGGCGGCTTGGTTTTGACGCACTTAGAAAATCGATTACTGGCGAGCAATATTATGTAAGCGTACCTTCGGTTAACAAAGCTATATTCTCAGATTCATTTAAATCATTTTGTGCATGGGCTGCAGACAAAAAGGCAATAAAAATACCGCAAGATGCTGATTATCATGGATATTTATTAATAGGGCAGGCTCGAAAAAAAGTAACTGACCGAGTTGAACTGGTTCGACATGTGTTCAGAAGGGCAATTGAGGTTTGGCTTGTGCTCGATCGTGCTTTATATTTGCAACAGCAAGGCTATCAGGTGAGCGTGAATACTTTTTGTGAAAAGCAGTTAACGCCTCGTAATATTTTGATTCTTGCTAATATCCATTAAATTTCCGTCCTCGACTTAATAAGAGATGCAATGAGAAAGTTAAAAAATTTATTCGATAACAATAAACGTTGGGCTGCACGTACAAGCGAAGCTGATCCTGAGTTTTTTAAAATTTTATCAATGCAACAAAATCCAGAGTATCTATGGATTGGTTGTTCAGACTCTCGTGTACCTGCTAATCAAATAGTTGATTTATTACCAGGCGAATTATTTGTACATCGTAACGTTGCTAACGTGGTTGTACACACTGACCATAACTGTTTGTCGGTTATGCAGTACGCTGTAGAGGTTTTAAAAGTAAAACATATCATGGTAGTAGGTCACTATGGCTGTGGTGGCGTACAAGCCGTTTTAAACAATGCAAAATTCGGCTTTATTGATAATTGGCTACGCCACGTAGGGGATGTAAAAGAAAAGCATCTTGAACAACTTGATGCAATGCCAGAAAGCGAACGTTTAAGCCGCCTTATTGAGCTAAATGTAATTGAGCAAGTACGTAATGTATGCCGTACTAACATTGTGCAAGATGCGTGGGAACGCGGCCAAGAGCTAAGCGTTCATGGTTGGGTTTATGGTTTAGAAAACGGCCACCTTCATGATTTAGAGTCTGTTGTAACGTGCGCGAGTGAAGAAACGCAAAGCTACAAAAAAGCAGTGCAGCACGTACTTAATAAAGTAGGCGAAAATAAATAAATTTATGACTAAAACGGCGATATTAATAGGTGCTACAGGTTTGGTCGGTAATGAGTTGCTACATAAGCTACTTAATAGCGATCGTTATACTAAAGTGGTTACGTTAAGTCGTCGGGCTTTGCCTATTACACACGCAAAGCTAGTTAATCACGTTATTGATTTTGAAAAATTAACTCAATACGTTGAGCTTTTTAAAGGTGACGTATTGTTTTCGTGTTTGGGCACAACCCGTAAACGGGCGGGCTCTACACAAGCTCAGCGTAAAGTAGATTTTGATTATCAGTTTATAGCGGCGCAGTTAGCGGCATGTAATGGTGTTACGCATTACTGCTTAGTGTCATCAAGCGGGGCGAACACGCACAGTAATAGCGCTTATTTAAAAATGAAGGGTGAGCTTGAGCAACATATTAAAGCACTCCCTTTTGATAAAATAAGTATTTTACAACCGTCTTTATTATTAGGTGATCGTGAGCAATTTAGAGTGGCAGAAAAGATAGGCAGTATTATTTTTCCTGTTATTACACGATTTGCGTTTTTAAAGCGTTACAAACCAATAACTGGCGAGCAAGTTGCGAAAAAAATGCTGAGTGTGAGTTTAGCGCAGCAGGTTAAGTTATCTTACTATGTACTTGATGAGCTATTTGAATAAACTTAGTAAAGCGCAAAAAGGCAGCCTAAGCTGCCTTTTTTGTACATTAAATTAATACCAATTTTATTAAAAACATGATCATTCTAGCGTATTAAATAACTCACTAACTACGTTAAAAATTATTTATATAGAACAACTATGTATCATAATTTTAGCCTTGTTATAGAGCTATTTCCTTATCGCTATAATAGATCACTAATTTAATGCAATTGGTATAATTATTCAGCGTCAGTTTTAGTGCTAAGTTGTTGCTCAAGTAAGGCAACTTTAGCTTCAAGCTCAGTTAACTTTTCGCGAGTACGAATAAGTACTTGGCTTTGCACATCAAATTCTTCACGGCTCACAAAGTCCATCTCAGCAAGCTTGTTTTGTAAAACTTGCTTTGTTTTACCTTCGAGTGTGTCTGCTAGGTTTTTTACACCTTGTGGCATATTGCTAGTAATTTGCTTAGCAATTTCTTCAAGTTTTGCTGGGTTGATCATAATTGTCCCTTCGATGCGGCCTAAAATAATAATAACTAATATTACCTTATACCCACGGTATTTAACACATGATCATCTTTACCTTAATTAATTAAGGCAATTGCTATGCTCGCAGTTATGGTTACGTTAAAATTGTGCGTCTTTTAAATTTCTTTGGTCGTTATGAAACTCAATCCTAAACAAGATGAAGCCGTAAAATATATTAGTGGTCCCTGCTTAGTACTCGCGGGCGCAGGCTCTGGTAAAACCCGTGTTATTACTAATAAAATCGCTTATTTAGTGAAAAAATGTGAGTACAAAGCGCGAAATATAGCCGCCGTTACTTTTACCAATAAAGCAGCCAAAGAAATGCGTGAGCGAGTACTGCAAACGCTTGGTAAACAAGACGCTAAAGGTTTATGGGTATCAACGTTTCATACACTTGGTTTAGAAATAATAAAAAAAGAGTTAAGTACATTAGGGTTTAAACCCGGCTTTTCGTTATTTGATGATCAAGATACTAATCAGCTTCTTAGTGAACTCACCGAGGATGAGCTAAAAAAAGACAAAGACTTACTCAAACTACTTAAAATGGAAATTGGTAGTTGGAAAAATGAATTAGTACTGCCAGAGCAAGCAATACGCGAAGCGCGTGATGCGCAAAAGGCATTGTTTGCACAGCTGTATGCTCGCTATCAAAATCAGCTACGTGCTTATAACGCACTGGATTTTGATGATTTAATTATGATCCCTACTTTGTTACTTACTAATAACGCCACGTCTCGTGAGCGCTGGCAGCAACGCTTTAAATACTTGCTGGTGGATGAGTATCAAGATACCAATACAAGCCAATATCAACTTGTTAAATTGCTAGTAGGCGAGCGTGCCCGTTTTACTGTGGTAGGTGATGACGATCAATCAATTTACTCATGGCGTGGTGCTCGCCCACAAAACTTAGTGTTATTAGGTAAAGACTACCCAGGGCTTAGACTTATAAAGCTTGAGCAAAACTATCGAAGTGCAGGACGAATACTAAAAGCGGCTAACATTTTAATTGCGAATAACCCACATGACATAGAAAAAAAGTTATTTAGTGAACTAGGTTATGGTGAGCCGATTAAAGTAATAGGGTGCCGCGATGAAGAGCATGAATCTGAACGCGTAGTTGCTGAAATAATTTCGCATAAGTTTATGAAGCGCACAAGCTATAAAGATTACGCGATTTTATATCGTGGTAATCATCAAGCACGTGGCTTTGAAAAGTCATTAATGAGTAACCGTATCCCTTATAAAATTAGTGGCGGTATGTCGTTTTTCGCTCGTTCAGAAATTAAAGATATTATGGCGTATTTACGTTTGCTAGTTAATCAAGATGATGACAATGCATTTTTACGTATTGTAAATACACCACGACGCGAAATAGGCACGGTCACACTTGAAAAGCTTGGAACGCTCGCTAACGAAAAACACGTGAGCTTATTTGCTACTTGTTTTGATAACGATTTAGGTTATAGATTAAAAGGGCGTGGCTTTAATGCGCTTGCTGGGTTTGCACGCTGGGTTGTTGAGCTATCTGATAACGCAGTACGTGGTGATACGCTCGAAGCTGTTAAAGACTTAGTGCGTAACATTAATTACGAGGCATATTTGTACGAGTCGTCACCGAGCGCAAAAGCCGCTGAAATGCGTATGAAAAACGTATCTGAATTGTATCGCTGGATCACCGATATGTTGACCGGTGATGCCGACAACGAACCAATGACATTAGCTGAGGTTGTTAGCAAGCTAACCCTTCGGGATATGCTAGAGCGCAACGAAGAAGAAGATGAAACCGATGCAGTGCACTTATCAACACTACATGCATCAAAGGGCTTAGAGTATCCATATGTATTTATGGTAGGCATGGAGGAGGGCTTACTCCCGCATCAGGTAAGTATTGATGAAGATAACGTAGATGAAGAACGCCGCTTAGCTTATGTTGGTATTACTCGTGCACAGCAGGAGTTAACACTTACTTATGCAAAAATACGTCGTCAATTTGGTGAAACCTCACAAACTGAGTTAAGCCGATTTGTACAAGAGTTACCGCAGGACGATCTCGCGTTCGAAAACAAAAAAGCGCCAAATACGCAAGCAGAGCGAATGGAAAAAGGCCAAGCAAGGGTCGCTAACCTTCGTGCAATGTTTAAAAAGCCTGAGTAATACCTCAGGCTAATTTTATAAAGACTGGGTTGCTTGTATTTCAGGTAACTCAGAACACACTAGAGCGTGTTGTTTTCCCACAAAAAATGCCAAACCGTGCTTGTCTAGTAAAGCCCTAAAATTGAGTATTGATGGCCCTTTAGCAATGACTTTCATTGCTTTGAGCTTCGTAATTGCTAGCACACCTTGTAGCTGAAAATCGTAACTTTCTTGTTGTAAAACACGTTTACTAAAGGTCGAGCTAAGTAGCAGATAATCAAAGTTAATATCGGTTAGTAAATTCAGTTCGCATCTATCTTTAGCAAAATTGTTTAAACCAATCGAATAGCCTAGTTGCGGCAGCTTTTTGAGGTTTTTTATTTGTGTTGCACTTGCATGGCGAATCTCTTGCTCATCAAATAGCAAACAGAGCTGGCTATGTCCTTGTTGTTTATTTAGCGTATCTGTAAATAAAACAAATTCGTACTCCTCAAGTAGTAAACCAGAACAAGGAACCAGCGCCATAGTTACATTTGCGGTAATTGCTTGTGCATAAGCGCGTTGTAATAATTGTAACTCTATCTCGAGGTGCTGTTCTTTATCTGATGCAAACTTTTTCAAAATATCAAAGCTAGTAAAGCCAAGTATTGGGTGTTCACCAAATGCTTCAAATAAAGATTCAGACTGATGCTGCTCATCAAGCGTAATTATTTCTGAGCCTCTAAAGCTCATAGGTAATATATCAAGGTGATGTTGTGCTTTTAGAGCCTGCGCAGGTATTGATTGTGTTAGTAGCGGATGAAATAGCTCGTAGCGATTTTTTCCTGAGTTTTTAGCGTGATACATTGCGGCATCAGCATCACGAATAATTTCATCCGTATGCATATAGCTTTTCTTTGAATAGGTTATCCCTATACTTGCACCACTTTGTAAATATTCCCCTTTAAGGCAAAAAGGCTTTTCCATTAAGTCGATAATGCGATTTGCAACATCTTCTGCTTGTTGAGGCTCAGTTAAATGCGTTAATAAAATAACAAACTCATCGCCACCTAAGCGTGCTAGTAAATCGTGTTCGCGGATACATTGGGCGAATAACTCACTGACATTAATTAAAAACTGATCGCCAGCATGGTGGCCCAACTGGTCATTAATATCTTTAAATTTATCTAAATCGATAAATAAAACGGCAAAGTGATGCTCAGGAAAACGTTGATAATGTTGTAGCGTTTTTTCAAGCTGAGTTAAAAATAGGCTACGATTAGGTAAGCTAGTAAGTGAATCATGGTGTGCATCATGATAAAGCTGTTGCTCTATTTTTTTACGCTCATCAATTTGCATTTGTAAGTGAAGGTTAGTTTGGCGCAATTCTTTGGTTTTTTCGTTTACTCTAAATTCGAGTTCTTGGTGGCTTTTTGCAATCGCTTGATTGGCTAGCTTGGCCTGCAAAACAGCTGCAATTTGATGTGATACAAAGGTAATTAACTCGCAATCATCTTGGCTGAAAATATGTTTATTATCGTAAGCTTGGCAAACAATAAGGCCGATAACACCTTGAGCGGTTTTAAGTGGAGCGCCTAGCCAACTGGTGGCCATTTGCTCTTTTTGTACAGGCTTGGCTCTTTGTACTACACCGCTTTCTATTAACTCTTTTGCCCTACATGGGTGTATTAGTTGCGTTTCTTCAGTGCTTATTACCAATTCACTATAACCTTTAGCAAAGCGTCTTGGTTGTGTATTTTCTTTAAATTCATCAACACAATAAGGAAAGCTTATCCAGCCAGACTCTTTATCATAAAGTGCAATATATAAGTTTTCTGCATAGGTAATTGTTTTTATTATTTGATGTATCTTAAAGTAAGCATCATCAAGATTTTTAGCTTGCGTTGCTATTTCAGATATTTTGAACAGAATTTGTTGACGTTGAAGTGCGCGTTTACGTTGCTCTATTTCAAGGTTCAATGCATCGTTACTTTGAGTGAGTGCTCGGGTGCGAATTTTTACTTCCGATTCAAGGAGCTCTCGTTTTTTTACACGCTCTATCGCAGTTGCTAAATAAAGCGACATAAACTCGAGTAATTGTATTTGTTGTGAACTATAACCTTGTTTTGTATCGTAACTTTGCGCTGCTAATACACCAATAATATTATGTTCTTGGTAAACAGGTACACCTACCCAATGCTCTGCTGGTGTGCCTAATGCTTTAAATAAGCCTTCGGCTGCAGCGTCTTGCATTTGCTTCTTCGTAAAGCATGTTGTTTTACCTTGCTTAAACACATAACCAGTTGCTCCTTCATCAAAGCTATTTGATTGATTAAGGGCAACAGCAATACCGTCTTTCTCATCTGAGAAGTAAGATAGCTCTAATGATTGACTGTGTTGATTTAATAGCACCACATAAAAGCTTTTACTCGGTACATACTTTTGTAAAATATCGTGGATGGCAGGGTATAATAGAGTTAGCTCGGCAACAGTACTAGCTTGCTCTGATAATTGGATCAGCGCATTTTGCAAGTGATGTGATTGTTTGTATTTTTTTAGTAGCGCTTTAAGACGTTTATTTTGATACGCTAATTTACTCGATACAGGGTGTTTATCTTCCAATGATCTAACCGGCTATTTTTATTGTATAGTTATTAGCCTTATACTTTCACTTTTAGCGCTTATCGTCAAGTTGATATTCGTACTACCATACTGGCTAGAAACACTATTTTAGGTATTAAAAAAGGCTTACCGAAGTAAACCTTTTTTGTGTATTTCAGCTGTATTTACTTAGATGTCATGAAGTCGATAGCAGCGCTTATCTCATCATCAGAACAATCCATACACGTACCCTTTGGAGGCATAGCATTAAAGCCATTTAGCGCATGCTCAAGTAAAGTATCTTTACCTTTAGCAATACGTGGAGCCCAATCGTCAGGCGATTTAGGCGCGCCTAGTGCACCAGTGCCGTGACATGCAAAACATGCACCTTGATATACTTGCTCACCAGAACGAGGACCTGTAGGCGCCGCTGCAACTGCAGCTTTATCGCCTTCAAGGTATACAGCACCAACCGGCGCGAGACGTGCTTTAATTGCATCTTCAGTCATAGAGTTATCATATGGCTGTGCGTATGCTGTGGTTGCTAGCATTAATAATGCTGCAGCTGTTAATTTTTTCATTTTGCCTTGCTCACTTCGATTTGAACGTGATCAATCACGATTAAAGATGACGGAAATTAAACCGATTATAACTCTCTGAGCCAATTTATAAAATGCTAAGAGGCGTTTTTATTAATAAAACTGACTACTTTTTGCGTTAACGCAATAAAATTTAATTATTTACTGTTTTTCGTTAAGCAATTTAATAATTGCAAACAGTCATACAATTAACTTTTAGATCCTAAGATCAATTTATTGATAATACGCTACTAACGAGTTTTTCGATCCCTGCATCGGCTTCAAGAATTGATTGCGCAAGCATATAAGCAGGGGTGGTAACTAGCTTATTTGGCTGATCAATAACAACATCATCTACTGCACAATTTATATGTTTAGCGCCTAATGTGCTTAGCGCTTGTGCTGTCTCTGCATCGCTACCAATAGTAAGTACAGCGTTATCGTAAATAAATGGGATCAAAGCGGGTGCAATACACATATAACCAGCAGGCTTATTTTCTTTTGCAAATGATTTACAAGCATTAAGTACGTCTTTATTAATATTTGCTTTTACGCCTTTAATTGCAAAGTCACATAAGTTTTTTGCAGCGCCAAAACCGCCAGGTACAATTAATGCGTCAAACTGAGTTACATCTAGTTCAAGCAGCGATTTAATGTCACCTCGTGCAATGCGAGCAGCTTCTGTTAATACATTGCGTTTATCAGGCATTACTTCACCTGTTAAATGGTTAATGGTATGAAGTTGCTCAATATCTGGTGCAAAACACTGATACATTGCGCCATTTTTGGCTATATGTAATAAAGTTAAAATTGCTTCATTAATTTCACTACCATCGTACACACCAGACCCTGCTAATATTACTGCTACGTTTTTCATGCTTTTGTGCCCCTAAAGTCTCTTTTATAAGTCGATCGGATGAAGTTTAACATGCTCAAAATTTCTCGCGAAAATAAATTTTTAGTACAAAAATCATTCGCAGTGCAAGTCGTTTTGCGGTTTATGCCATTTGCGATCACTTTGCCTTTAAAAAAATTATAAAGGATCGCTATGATCTTCGATCCATTGTGCTAGAATACTCCTCCGGTTATTTAAATGGACGCGAATAATCAAAGTGAATAACAACAGAAGCAGTCGTTAGAAAACCTTTTTCCACATTGGTTTAAAATAATAAAAAAAGAACCTCGTATTATCTTTTTTAAATTAAAACATACAGTTAAAGTATTTTCTAGGCATTTTATAATGCTTTGGAAGAATAGCTCGTGGCTGTTATCTACACACTTATCCACAGCTTGCTCTAGTTTTAATAACACGATAAACAGTAATTCACAGTCGTTTTATTTACTACCTTATGGCATGCTTATAATTACCTTAATTTTTTGCATTTAGGATCCAAATTCACCATGGCTCAGATCCCCGAAAACCCACTTATTTTAGTTGATGGCTCGTCATATTTATTTCGTGCTTATCATTCTCCGCCGCATTTAACTAATTCTAAAGGTGAGGCTACGGGCGCTATTTATGGCGTGATCAACATGCTTAAAAGCTTGATCAGACAATATGATCCCTCACACATGGTGGTTATATTTGATGCTAAAGGCAAAACGTTCCGTAACGATATGTATAGCGAATATAAGGCAAATCGCCCGCCGATGCCGGATGACTTACGTACGCAAATAGCACCAATACATAGCATTATCAAAGCGATGGGTTTTCCACTAATTAGTATCGAAGGCGTTGAAGCTGATGATGTTATTGGCACATTTGCACGCATTGCAACTGAGCAAAAACGGCATGTCCTTGTCTCCACTGGTGATAAAGATATGGCGCAACTTGTAAATGAACACGTTACATTAATAAACACGATGACCGACAGTATTTCAGATCCTGTTACCGTAGTTGAAAAGTTTGGTGTAGGCCCCGAACTTATTATCGATTACTTGGCACTAATGGGCGATAAGGTCGATAATATCCCAGGTGTTGAAGGCTGTGGTCCTAAAACTGCGGTTAAATGGTTAGAAAAATATGGCTCTCTTCAAGGTGTGATGGATCATGCCAGTGAGATTAAAGGTAAAATAGGTGAAAAGTTAGCAATTGCGCTTGATCATCTTCCTTTGAGCTACGAACTTGCGACAATTAAGTGCGATGTTGAAGTGGAATCTGACCTTGACACATTCAAACTTCAAGAGCCTAACAAAGACGAATTAATTGCATTATATGGTGAGTGCGAATTCCGTCGTTGGTTAGCTGAGTTACTTGATAATCCTAAAGATGCAGAAACGCATCTAGCTGTACCTACCGAAGCCACTGAATTACCAAAAGTAGAAGATGCCCATTACGAAACTATTTTAACGCAAGCGCAATTTGATACGTTAATAGAGCAATTAAATAGTGCCGAGTTATTTGCATTTGATACAGAAACTACCAGCCTTGATTACATGAAAGCGCAATTAGTGGGTATGAGTTTTGCCGTAAAAACGGGTGAAGCTGTGTATTTACCTCTAGCGCATGACTACCCGGGTGCGCCTGAGCAATTAAGTCTGGAATTTGTAATGCAAAAGCTAGGTCCAATTTTGGCCGATGAAAACAAAGCTAAAGTAGGGCAAAACCTTAAATACGACAAAAGTGTATTAGCGAATGCAGGTTTTGCGCTAAATGGTATTAAGTTTGACACCATGCTTGAGTCATACGTATTTAATAGTGTGGGTACACGCCACGATATGGACTCGCTAGCACTTAAATATCTAGGTCATAAAAATATTAGCTTTGAAGATATTGCTGGCAAAGGTAAAAAGCAACTTACCTTTAACCAAATTGAACTTGAAAAAGCTGCGCCTTACGCTGCAGAAGATGCCGATATTACTTTACGCCTACATGAAGTGCTTTGGCCAAAAATAGCGGCTGATGAAAAGCTAAAATCTGTATTCGAAGATATAGAAATGCCACTTGTTAGTGTGATTTCTGATATTGAACGAACCGGTGTTGCAATAGATAGCAATATGCTTGCAGCACATAGCCAACGATTAGGCGAGCGTTTAATTGAGCTTGAAAAAGAAGCATTTGAAATAGCAGGCGAACCATTTAATTTAAGCTCTCCTAAGCAACTACAAGTATTGTTGTTTGAAAAGCTTGGCCTGCCTATTATCAAAAAAACACCTAAAGGTGCACCTTCTACCGCAGAAGAAGTATTGCAAGAGCTTGCTCATGATTATCCACTACCTAAAGTAATTATAGAGCATCGTGGTTTATCAAAGCTTAAATCGACTTATACTGATAAATTACCATTAATGGTGAATGAGAAAACCCAGCGTGTACATACGTCATATCATCAGGCAATTACAGCAACGGGGCGCTTGAGTTCAACCGATCCTAATTTACAAAATATTCCTATTCGTTCAGAAGAAGGGCGTCGAATTCGTGAAGCGTTTATAGCTGCAGATGGTTACAAAATTGTCGCTGCCGATTACAGCCAAATTGAGCTGCGTATTATGGCGCACCTTTCACAAGACAAAGGTCTATTAAATGCATTTGCTAACGGCTTAGATGTACACAGTGCAACTGCCGCTGAAGTATTTGGTGTAGAGCTTGATGATGTAACTACCGATATGCGCCGCAAGGCGAAAGCAGTAAACTTTGGCTTAATTTACGGTATGTCTGCATTTGGTTTAGCACGTCAACTAGATGTGCCACGCCATGAAGCGCAGCATTACATAGATAAGTACTTTGAGCGTTTTCCAGGTGTATTAGAGTACATGGAAACAACACGTGAAAAAGCGGCTGAAAATGGCTATGTTGAAACAATATTTGGTCGCCGCCTACATTTGCCAGAAATAAACGCACGTAATGGGGCGCGCAGAAAAGGAGCCGAACGTGCTGCTATAAACGCACCAATGCAAGGTACTGCTGCTGATATTATTAAAAAAGCAATGCTGAGCGTTAACCGCTGGGTACACGAACAGGCGCCAAATACGATTAAGCTACTAATGCAAGTACACGATGAATTGGTATTTGAAATTAAAACAGACTGCGCACCTGAATACACAAAACATATTTGTGAGCTGATGTCGCAAGCTGCAGCGCTTGATGTGCCGCTTATTGTTGAAGCCGACGAAGGTGACAACTGGGAACAAGCCCATTAATGCAATTTGAGCATTTTAATTAAAGCGCCTTTTGGCGCTTTTTTTATGTTTAATAAAAATGGCGAATAACAGCTATTTAATTAGCTATATGCAAGCTTTAGTTAAAATAAGGTTAATTTAAGCAACTATTTGTATTAAATAGTTATATGTTCGTCAATTCGAGCTGTTTTACAGGAATATGATTGTATTTTAATGCGTGCTTTTGTTAAAGTCCCGCCTGTCCTATCCTGTAGGACATCCTGTTGATGATGCATCTGAAAGGGTGCAACAAATTGATAGCTTCTCCCCAGTTTGCTATACCGGCCTACCAACTTGTTTGGTGGGCCGTTTTTTGTTTTACGCCTGAAAATCCTATCTAATTAATTCTTTATTGCGCCATACCAATTGTATTATTCATTCGTCATTTCGAGGTGGTTTGGGTACATCGCAGGTGATACCATCGAAGCGATATTATTTTTATTCTTTTCATTTTATTACTAAGGAGTGCGTTATGTTTAAAGCATTAGCTATTGCAGGTTTTTCTTTATCAAGTTTAGTTATTTCTAATGTTGCTCAGGCCAATTGGCAGCTAGTGAATGATAAAAGCCAACTAAGCTTTGTTTCAATTAAAAAAGATTCGATTGCTGAAGCTCACCATTTTACTAACCTTGAAGGTATGCTTTCTGATAAAGGTGAGTTTAGCGTTAATGTTGATTTAACATCAGCTGAAACTTTAATTCCTATTCGTAATGAGCGTTTAACAGCACTTTTGTTTGAAGCAGCTAAATTTCCAAACGCGATTTTAACTGCAAATTTAACTAAAGAGCTGAGTAATATTGAAAAGCCTGGTCAATATGTATTGAAGGGTATTAAAGCTGAGCTTGATTTTCACGGTAATAAAAAGCCATTGGCAATTGATGTACTCGTTAGCAGTACGCAAAGTGGTGATTTAACGGTATCATCATTAACACCTATTATTATTAATAGTGCTGATTTTGGTGTAACCGAAGGCGTTAAAAAGCTGCAAGAGCTAGCGGGCTTACCTTCAATTGCAACAGCAGTACCTGTTACTTTTGCAATTACACTTAAAAAGCAGTGATTTCTTTAAGTGAGCTTAGCAAGCAATTAAGCGAGCCAAGCAAACCTTTTGATAGTTGGCAGCCAACTCATTGTGGTGAACTGCCAATTGTCATTAATCATGAGGGGAAATGGTTTTACGATGGCAGCGAAATAACACGCCTAGCCATGGTGAAGCTGTTTGCTTCTGTTTTATGTAAAGAAGGTGAGCTATTTTATTTAAAAACACCGGCCGAAAAAATAACAATAACGGTTGATGATGCGCCGTTTATTATTGTTGATTGGCGTTTTGAAAATACAGCGCAAGGGCCGGTGTTGTGTTGTATTGATAATTTAGCTAGGCAGTGGTTAGTGAGCCCTCAGCAACCCTTAGTTATAAAAGATTACAAAGGGTCTAAAGTACCTTATTTAAAGCTACCTTATGGCTGTAGTGCGCGTGTTACGCGAAGTGTATTTTATCAGTGGGCTGAAAAAGCCGAGACTGACAAGCTCGGCTATTTTATTAAATCTGCAGGAAAGCAGTTTTATTTATCGTAACGCCAGCGTTTAGGCTTCTGGGTTAGTTTCGTCTGTGATTGTTTCATCGGTAGGTGGTACAGCAATAACAGGACCTAAAAACCACTCATCTAGTTTTTTAGCCACTTCTGGTAAACCCGTGCCTTTTAATGATGAAAATGCATGAACTGTAATATCCCCATCAAGCGTACTTAATTCACGACGAACTTGCAGCACTTGTGATTTACGAGGACCTTGCTTTAGCTTGTCGGCTTTAGTTAATAGAGCCAATACTGGAATTTCACTGCCAATAGCCCAATTAATTAAATCGCGGTCTAAATCTTTTAATGGATGACGAATATCCATTAAAATAACAATGCCTTTTAAGCTTTGACGCTTTTGTAGATATTCGCCTAACGACTTCTGCCATTTCTTTTTCATTTCGATTGGTACTTTAGCAAAACCATAGCCTGGTAAATCGATAAGGCGCATATCGTCAACATCAGCTAAATCAAATGTATTGATTAGCTGAGTACGTCCAGGTGTTTTACTTGTACGTGCTAGTTTTTGATCGGTTAATGCATTTAATGCACTCGACTTACCTGCGTTGGAGCGACCGGCAAACGCAACTTCAATTCCCGTATCAGCAGGTAATTTAGTAATGTCGGGAGCGCTTGTTACGAAAGACGCAGTATTATATTTGATACGAGATTTGAGCACAGGCTCTCCTAAAACTTAAAAAAATAACGTTGAGTAAACCAAATTCACTCAGGGCGCGTATTTTATACTATAAAGGATGTATTAAAAAGCGTATTTAACCACCTAAAAACAGCACCTATGGTACATTTAAAACATGTTAAAGCTTAATCTAAGTCAAAACCCTGTAAATTATAAGCTTAATATGTGTAGAAAACGTGCCAGAGAATTTATTATCGTGTAGAATATATGTATTACAGCATCACGATTGTAGATGATACAGGGTCGGAAACAGAGAATTCACCATGAAAAAAATAGCACTATCTTTAACAATATTGCTTGGTGCGTTGTCAGCAAGCAACGCAACAGCATTTGATGGCGATGTAAACGCAGGTAAAGAAAAATCAGCAACGTGTGCGGCTTGTCACGGCCCAGACGGTAATGCGCCGGTTAATATTTACCCTAAAATTGCAGGTCAACATCCAGATTATATCCTTAAGCAACTTCAGGATTTAAAATTAGGTATGACGTCAGGCGGCAAAGAAGGACGTATGGATCCAGTAATGAGCGCTATGGCTATGCCACTTAGCGAGCAAGACATGAAAGATCTAGCTGCTTATTTTTCTTCAATGAACATGTCTGAAGGTGCTACACCTAAAGATGTTGTTGAAGTTGGCGAAATGCTTTTTAAAGCAGGCGACGCAGAGCGTGGAATTCCATCATGTGCAGCATGTCATGGTCCACGTGGTAATGGCTCGTCACTGGCTAAGTTTCCAAAAATTTCTTTTCAGCATCCAGGATACATCAAGTCTCAACTTGAAAAATTCCGTGATGGTACTCGTCATAATGACTTAAATGGCATGATGGGCGACATTGCAAAGAAATTAACAGATAAAGACATTGAAGTACTATCTCAGTACTTAGGTGGTTTACACTAAAGTCGTATTTATTTAGCAGTTAATAATAAATAAACTACAATGTGTTAAAAAAGCAGCCCTGGCTGCTTTTTTTGTGTCAAAAATTAACGATATCGCCCGCTTAAATGTAAGACATTGACCATGTTTGGCTGTAAGATAAGTCTTCTTTTTATTTCTTGTTGCACCTTAAGTTGTTGTAATTTATGTTAAGTTTAATATCCTAATGTAATTAATATAATAAAAGTTATATAAACCAGTTGTAACAAAATCATTAACGAGTAAATTAACCACTGTCGCAAAACAACAATAATAAAACGGAAATTACTATCAAGGAAAGTAGCGCGGCATGACTACATAGCACAAGATTAGTGCTACTAAAGGAAATAATAAAAAAGTGTCAGGATGGCCGATAATAATAAAAAACTCATGGAAGTTTAATAATAAAAACAAAATGGAATGTAACAAGGAACGTAAAAATAATAACAATACGGACTGATAATAATAAAAATAATAAAGACTAAAAAAAGTCGAAGGGAGAAGTGTCCAGATAATGGCGCTCAGATTAGCAGGCGGTAGAGATGTTTTCTCTACCGCCTTTTTATTTGTCCTGTTACAATACTCACCGTTTAAAATTAGCGATTAATTAGCTAAGGCGCTTTTAAATGGGAAACCCAACTTCTATAGCGCAAACTGAATTCTTCTGGCTAGGCCAGCACTGCGATGCCCATTAATTTGCGCTTCGCTCAAAACCTCTTAAGTGAGATGATCAAGATATGAGTAGAACTAAAAAGTCACGCAAAAGCCCAGCAAACGGACCTGTTCGTTTAAGCCAAGATAAGCTTAAAGAAATGCGCGCATTAAAAGAGCAGCGAGTTAAAAAAACCAAAGGCGCTAAGCCAGGTTCTCGTAACGCGCCAGATTTACTAGATAGCGAAAGCCACAATGGTGGTCACGCGCCTAAAGATAAGCGTGTAGGCAGTAAAAAGCCAGTACCATTAATTGCAACCGCGCCTGAACCTAAAGTTGAAATGAAACGCAACTTAAAGCCAACTATTGAGCTGAAAAAGGTAATCGAGCCTGAATTCACACCTGAACAAGAGCTAGAAGCACTTGAGAATGACGAACGTTTACTTAAATTAGTAGAGCGTCATGAAGAAGGTGAAATGCTAACAGGTAAAGATGCTAAGTACTTTAATAGCCGTATTGCTCGTCATCAGGCGTTATGTGAAATTCTTGGTATTGAAGACGAGGATGAAGACGAATTTGAAGATGACCTTGAAGATGATATTGAAAGCAAAGGCAATTCTGATTTCGATCAATACTTATCTGACGATTTAGCCAACGAATGGTTAGATGAAGACGACAAATAGTAAGGATAAATAATGAGTACCGCGGTAATTTTAGCCTTACTTTTAGGCGCTGCTATAATAGTTGGTCTGGCATTTTATGCGGGTCAGTTGCTGTACAAGTTAAATGCGCAAAAAAAGTTAATTGCTAAAACGCAGGCTGAACAAAAGCAAAAGCTTGAGAAGTCGCGTTTAAAGCGAAATGCCAAACTAGCCGATAGTATTCATTTAATTGCGCGTGCAATGAATGAAGAGCAGTGTGAGTTTTCTGAAGGCTGTTTACGTATTTGGGTACTTATGTCTCAATATGGCTTTGAGAGCGAGCGTGATTTAACAATACAGTACCCTGGCATTTATAAAATGTACCAGGTAGTTAAAGAAATGCCGACACACGATGCACGTAAAAAATATGCTAAAAAAGAAATTTTTAAGCTAGATAAGGCTCGCTGGCAAGCTGAAGAAACACTTAAAGATGAAGTTAAAGCCGATTGCGCTAAAATTATCATCGAGTTTAAAGCGGCTCCTGGCAGCGATAAAGTAGTTTTTAACTAGTTTTTCGAGTACTCAGAAAAAGCAGACCTTGGTCTGCTTTTTTTATGCCGGACAGTTTTTAGTTAAATCACTCGTGAAAAACGTGTCGCATTTATTTGTTTTTGTAAATGAGCGTCAAAGCACATGCAAATAATACGAATGAATAAGTTGCCGCGTGGTGTTACGCTAATTTTACTATTAGTTATAGTTACTAACTCATCTTTTATAAGTGGCGCGAGCGTAATTAACGCATCCTCAAAGTAGTCGTTAAATATAAGCTCATGTTTTTTACTAAATGCTTGTATATCTAGTTCAAACTGGCAAATGAGCTGCTTAATTGCATCAGCACGAATTACATCATCATGTGTTAAGTGCATACCTTTATTAAGAGCACAGCCGTTTTGTGTTTCTACGCTGTGGTAATAATGTTTTAATTCTTTTTGATTTTGTAAAATTGCGGTGCCAATTTGTGAAATGGATGACACGCCTAAGCCTAATAAATCACAATTTCCATGGGTTGTATAACCTTGAAAGTTACGATGTAGCTTGCCCTCATTTTGTGCAACAGCTAGTTCGTTATCGGTTTTTGCAAAATGGTCCATACCAATAAATTGATAGCTTGCTTGCGTCATCTGCTCCAGCGTATTTTTAAACATGGTGAGTTTATTATGTGCACTGGGTAAGTCGACATCTTTAATCTTTCGCTGCGCGGCAAAGCGCTCTGGTAAATGCGCATAGTTAAACACCGATACTCGATCAGGGCTTAACTCAATAAGTTGCTCTATAGTTTGCTTAAAGCTCTCTGGCGTTTGCAGAGGAAGCCCGTAAATCATATCTGCATTAATAGATTGAAATCCCAGCTCGCGAGCTTGTGTAATTAATTGCTTAACGGTATCTGCATTTTGCGGGCGATTAACAGCAAGTTGCACGTCGTCGTTAAAGTCTTGAATCCCAAACGAGACACGGTTAAAGCCAAGCATTCTTAAATCAACAAGCATATTATCGGCAAGTGAGCGTGGGTCTATTTCAATGCCGCGCTCGGTGGTGCTTGTAAAATTAAAATGCTGCTCTAAAAGCTTTATTAAACGGGTCATTTGTTTTGCGGTTAAAAAAGTGGGTGTACCGCCACCTAAATGTAATTGCTCAACCGTGTAGCTTTTAAATAAATGCGCTTGAGCAGTAATTTCTTTTGCTAAAAAGTCGAGATACGTATCTGCTTTAGTTTGATGGCGGGTAATTATTTTATTACAGCCACAGTAGTAGCAAAGCTGACTACAAAATGGAATATGAATATATAAAGAAAGTGAACGACTCGTTGACGATTCTATCGCGTTTAGTAAGTTTTGTTGCTGATAACCGTCACGCAGTGATAGAGCCGTGGGGTATGAGGTATAACGCGGGCCAGACACATTATATTTGTTTATTAGGGTTTGATCCCACTGTGGAAGTTTAATCATCACGCGCACCTAAGTATTTATTTAGGGGGATTATAAAAAAGTACGCAGGGAGGCGGCTTGATCTATAACAAAAAAGGTGCCGAAGCACCTTT
The DNA here is from genome assembly GCF_038900275.1 of Pseudoalteromonas sp. AS71. NCBI lineage: Bacteria > Pseudomonadati > Pseudomonadota > Gammaproteobacteria > Alteromonadales > Pseudoalteromonadaceae > Pseudoalteromonas > Pseudoalteromonas sp. AS71. Next base: position 41,257 of record NZ_JBBMQZ010000003.1, read on the forward strand.
TTTAATAAAATATCAATTAATACGGTCTAATTAATACGTAACGGTATGTGCATCTTTGAGATATTGAAATAACTCTTTATAACCTTTACCAGGCTTTTCAGCTTTCGCTTCTTTTGCCGCATTACGAACCAATTGACGCATTTGCTGACGATCAAGAGACGGGAACTGCTCAATAGTCTCATTGATAAGGTCATCGCCTTGTTCAATTAAGTCTGAACGTAGTTGCTCAATTTTTTTGACCAATACTTCAGCTTGGTTATTTTTATTAAGCATTACGTCGATAATCGCTCTAATAGCGTCAATGTTTTCTACAGTACGCAACGTTTTAGCAATGTAGTTTAAGTGACGGCGATACGCATCGCTTTTATTACTTATTTTATCAGCAACAACCATTGCCGCTTTTAAATCGTCATTTAATGGCAGGCGTTCGCGCTGTTTTTTACCCATTTTGGCAATTTCAGTACCTAACTGATGAAACTCTTGCGCTTCGCGTTTGAGCTCCGTTCTTGATACATATTCAATTTCTTCTTCAATTTCAGCAGGCTTGCCTTTTTTCTTTGCCATGGGGTGCTCTTAAATAAAAATAACTTTTGCCATTATACATGAATATGATACTTAGGAATATTAGCTGATGTGATGCATTGAGTGTGTTAGCATTTAAATATAAGAAATGCGTGCATTATGCCTCTAAGGCTCAGGACTTAATTTATGAAAAGCCAACAAAACGATCCAATTTATTCTCAAATATCGCAAGTTAAAGATGCGGTAGCAGAAGTACTCGAACATGCTAAAAAATTAGGTGCTACGGCTGCCGAAGCGGCCATGTCTAGTACATCTGGTTTATCGGTTAGTACTCGAATGGGTGAAGTAGAAACCATTGAGTTTAACCAAGATGGTGGCTTAGGCATTAGCGTATATGTTGGTAATAATAAAGGCTCGGCGTCAACCGCTGATTTAAATCCAAAAACGTTGCGTATGGTAGTAGAAAAAGCGATTGATATAGCTAAGTTTACATCTGATGACCCATTTAACGGCGTTGCTGATAAAGAATTGCTAGAATTTAATCCTAAAGATTTAGATTTATACCACCCTTGGGATGTAAGTCCTGAGGAAGGCATTGAGCTTTGTCATGCTGCAGAGCAAGCTGCACTAAATGCAGATGAGCGTATTGTTAACTCTGATGGTGCGAGCTTTTCATCGCATCAAGGGCTACGCGTTTATGGTAACAGCCATGGTTTGATAACCGGCTTTCCACGCACTCGTCATAGCATTAGCACTATGGTAATAGGTCAAGATGGCGAGCAGATGCAACGCGACTCTGCTTATACTGTTGCGCGCGATCAAGCGGGTTTAAATGACGCAGCGGCAGTTGGGATTGAAGCAGCAGCTGAAACGCTCGCTAAATTAAATAGCCAAAAGCTAGGCACAATGAAAGTGCCTGTTGTTTTTAGAGCCGATATTGCAAACTCATTGTTTGGTCACTTAGTGTCGGCAATTGGTGGTGGCGCGCTTTATCGTAAATCAAGTTTTTTACTCGATAGCTTAGGCACGCAAGTATTTAGTAATTGTGTGAATATAGCTGAGCGCCCGCATATTTTAAAAGGATTGGCATCGTCACCGTTTGATAGCGAAGGTGTTAAAACATTCGATAGAGAAATTATTCAAGGCGGCGAGTTACAAACTTATTTATTAGCAAGTTATGCCGCGCGTAAAATGAATATGACGCCAACAGGGCATGCGGGCGGTATACATAACTGGCTTGTTGAACAAACTCATAACGATTTAAGTGCGCTATTAAAAACCATGGGCACCGGCTTATTAGTAACAGAGCTAATGGGGCAGGGCGTAAACACAGTAACAGGTGACTACTCTCGTGGCGCTGCTGGTTTTTGGGTTGAAAATGGTGAAATACAATATCCAGTAAGTGAAATTACCATTGCTGGTAATTTAAAAGATATGTTTAAAGGCATTTCTGCTATTGGTGGTGATATAGAGCGCCGTGGTGGTATTCAAACTGGCTCAATATTAATAGAGCAAATGCAAATAGCCGGCGCGTAGTATTAATAGGCAGTGTATACTTAGACCTAGAGTATTATCTCTGGGTCTAAGTGAGTTTTTACGAGGTGTAAAATGGCTAAAGATAGATATGCACCAAAACCGCTAACCGATATTATGGCGGGGTTAAATAATCGTTTATCGGCTTATGCAGGCAAAAGCCAAGCACTTGATACACAGCAAACCTTATTAAAAGATTTTTTAGGCCCTAAGTTGGGTGATAAATGCCGAGTCAGCAATTACCGAGACGGTACGCTAATGATAGAGGCGGTGTCTGCACCTATCGCGCTTAGGCTTAATTATTTAAAAATGGATATGCTTTCACATTTTAGAGCAGCCGGAATGGCAGAGCTCGGGCAAATAAAAATAACTGCAAATCCTCAAGCAACTCAGAGATTAAGTACAGCGAATAAGTCGGGCAGTCCTGCAGTTACCAACTCTCGTAAAATGAGTGAGCAAACAGCTGATTACTTAAACGCCATAGCATCTTCTGCACCCCCTTCTTTAAAAGAAAAACTTGAGCGTTTAGCGCTTCATGGAAAAAATAAAAGCGAGCCTTAACTACCCACCATCTTGTTATTGGTGGGGCCAATTTGGCAGCTCACCGCATTCAAAATACTTTGTTACATATTCCATTTTATTGTTGCCCTAATGAGGTTTATGATACTGGCTGGTAATGTATATTGATTGAAGTCCCTGATACCCATTCCATTAAGTAAAAGCGTGTAGGCAGTGCTATTTTTACTCCTGCTATATTCAAGAATTTAATGGAGTTGGTATTAAATTCTAACTAACAAACGGAATCATTATGAATAAAGTAACAATGGCCGCTGCGAGCATTGCGCTTGCACTTGGTTTAGTAGGTTGTGGTGAAAAACAACAAGAAGCTAAAGCAACCGACGCTCCAGTAGTAACAGCACCTGCTGAAAAGCCACTAGAGCTTGGTATTGAATTAGCCAATATGGATAGTTCAGTACGTGCACAAGACGATTTTTACTACCATGTAAATGGTGAGTGGCTAGCAAAAACTGAAATACCAGGTGATAAATCTAACTATGGTTCTTTTTCGCAGTTATATGATGAGTCGCAAAAAGCGATGAAAATAGCCCTTGAAAGTGCAGCCGCAAACAAAGCTGCTAAAAAGGGCAGTGATGAGTACAAAATTGGTGCATTTTATAAAAGCTATATGAATAAAGATGCGCGTAATGAGCTAGGTATTACGCCATTACAACCGTCATTAGATACAATTGATAGCGTTAAATCTAAAGCTGATTTAGTGGGTTTAATGGCTAAAATTCAAAAACAAGGTGGTACTTTACCGTTTGGTTGGTTTGTAAATAACGATGCTAAAAATTCAAGCGAGTATGCATTGTATTTATCTCAGTCGGGTCTTGGTTTACCAGATCGTGATTATTACTCAAACGATGACGAAAAATTCACTAAAATTCGCGCTTCTTACGAGCAATACATCACTGATATTTTAGCTAAGTCAGGCGTTAAGAATGCAGCAGAAGCTGCTAAGAGCGTACTTGCATTTGAAAAAACACTAGCTGATGCACAGTGGAGCCGCGTGCAAAGCCGTGACGCAACTAAATCTTATAACAAGATGACAGTAGCAGACGCAAGCAAGTTGATGGGCGACCTTGATTTAGCTGCATTCTTTAAAGATGCAGGTGTGAGTGCAAGTGAGATTATTGTACGTCAACCAAGCTACTTAGAAGCACTAGCTACTATTTACAAAGACACTGATTTAGCGACGTGGAAAAACTACTTAAAATTTCATTTTGTAAGTGGTTATGCAGAGCTACTTAGTGAAGATTTAGTTAACCTTAACTTTGACTTTTACAGCACAACACTTCGTGGCGTAGAAGAACAAGCACCTCTTTGGAAGCAAGCGGTTGATGCATCTAACAGTGTACTTGGTGAAATTTTAGGTAAGGTATACGTTAAAGATAACTTCCCGCCAGAAGCTAAAGCACGCATGGAAGAGTTAGTTGATAACGTAATTAAAGGTTATGGCGTTGCTATCGAAAATCTTGAGTGGATGAGCCCTGAAACAAAGCTTGCAGCGAAAGAAAAACTAGACAAATTTACGCCTAAAATTGGTTACCCAGATACGTGGAAAGATTACTCTGAGCTAGAGATTAATTCAGATGAGCTAGTAGGCAATTACATTCGTTATAGCGAATGGGCATACGCAGACATGATTGCTAAATTGGGTAAACCAGTTGATCGCTCTGAGTGGCACATGACTCCGCAAACAGTAAATGCGTATTACAACCCAGTAAACAATGAAATTGTATTCCCTGCTGCTATTTTACAACCGCCATTCTTTAATTTAGAAGCGGATGATGCTGTAAACTACGGCGCAATTGGCGCAGTAATTGGGCATGAGCTTGGTCATGGTTTTGACGACCAAGGTGCTAAATATGACGGTGACGGTAACTTACGTAACTGGTGGAGTGAGACTGACCTTAAGCAATTTGAAGAGCGTACAGCGGCTTTAGTTGCACAGTATAACGAATATAAACCATTTGAAGATGCAAGTGTTAATGGCGAGCTAACGCTTGGCGAGAACATTGGTGACTTAGGTGGCTTAACGGTTGCGCATAAAGCGTATATGCTATCTTTAGGTGATAAAAAAGCACCTGTGATTGATGGTTACACAGGCGATCAACGCTTCTTTATGGGTTGGTCACAAATTTGGCGTCGTAACTATCGCGATGAAGAGTTACGTAATCGTTTATTAACAGACCCTCATTCACCAAGTCACTACCGTGTAATCGGTATCTTGTCGAATATGCCTGAGTTTTACGAAGCGTTTGACGTAAAAGAAGGTGATAAAATGTATATCAAACCAGAAGATCGCGTAAAAATTTGGTAATTACATTGTATGTAAATAATAAAAACCAGTAAGTTTTTAGCTTACTGGTTTTTTTGTATCTTGAATTTGTTCATCGACTAAGCACGCGTGCATCCATTCTTCGTTACTCAGTATGTTTTTATAAAGCGCAAGTTGGTTTTGTACGCGCTCTAAATTGTGCTCTGCATGAGCCACTTTAAAGTACACATCGTTATTTAAGTAATCAGTTAAAAAGCGCACACTTAACATGAGCGGCATTATTTTAGCGCCTAGCAGCAGGCTTTCTTGTTCTTGTTTACTCATGCTACTTTTTAATGGCGTTACATAGCCTTTAACAATGGCTGAAAATATATCTTTTCGAATAACAACGTTGCGTAAGTTTGTTGAATCCTCGGCTTCGGGGGAGCAGAAAGTGCGTACCATGTCACCAAAATCATAAAGCCGAAATCCCGCCATGCAGGTATCTAAATCAATCACTGCTTTTGCTTTGTGAGTTGCACTACAAAAAAGCATATTATTTATTTTTGTATCGTTATGACACACTCTTAGTGGTATCTGCTTAGCTATACTACTAAGCTCAGTAATTAAATGCTGCTGCAATAAGCAATATTCTATTTCGTCAGCGCAGTGCTTTACTCTATTTACAGAGTTATTTGTGATTGCGGTATTTAATTGCTCAAAGCGCATCGCTAAGTTATGAAAATCAGGGATTACGGTGTGCAGCTGTTGTGCATCAAAGTCTTGTAAGGCATGAGAAAAAACACTAAAGGCGTAAGCCGCTTGCTCGCTTTGCTGGGCGTTTTTAACAACGTCTTCGCTGTAGCTGTCACTAATATAGTTAAGGATACGATAGTACGCGCTATCTATTTTTATTAAGCGCTCGTCGCTTTGTGTAGCTATATGTTTGATTATTTCAAGAGGGTAATTATTTTGCAGTTGTTTAGCATTTAGATGCTGCTCAATTAGTTTTGCATTACTTACTAACTGAGCAGGGTTTTTAAATACTTCAATATTAAGTTTTTGCACAATAAACTGTTTATCAATACATTTAAGTAACCATGTACTATTTATATGACCGCTACCAATTACACTAACTTGAGTTAACTCAGGGGGCAGTGCTAACAGTTCGCTTAGCTTATTTTGTATTGAGATGTTCATTGTGCTCACTTATGCCCATTTATTATGCGTATCGGGCAACTATTTTTTCGATAATTCCAGCATTCGCTTCAGGAAAATCATAATTTTCTAATTCACTAATTGCTACCCATTCACTAGGTTGCCCTTCAGCGCCATGTGCTTCACCACTAAAGTTACTTACTACGTGTACATCTAATTTAACGCATTTATCGCCGTAGTCATGTTCAATAACCATAAGTTGACTAGAGCTGTGAATTGTTAATCCAACTTCTTCAATAAGCTCGCGTTTAAGTGCAACAAAAACACTTTCGCCTGCTTCTACTTTGCCACCAGGAAATTCCCATAAACCGCCTTGATGTTGTTCATCTGCGCGTTTACAAATGAATATAGCGTTATTTTTCTTAATAACACCAACAGCTACATGTACAATTTCTATAGTCATTACTTTAAAACTCCATAAAAAAAAGCGACGCTAGCGCCGCTTTTTAATAAGCTACTGACAATATTGGGCTATTTTAATTTACCGCAACATTGTTTGAATTTTTGACCTGATTTACAAGGACAAGGGTCATTACGACCTACTTTTGGTTCTGTACGAGCCATAACTGTCGCTGTTTCTGGCGCTTCGCCACCTACTTGCTCAGCTTCTTCATGTTGGTACTCGCGAGGAGCATTTTCACTTTTACGGTGTTGCTCTTCTACTTTTTCAACATCTTCTTCTGCGCGTACTTGTACTTTACTTAGGATACTTACAACATCTACTTTCAAGTTTTCAAGCATTTCAGAAAACAGCTCAAACGATTCACGCTTGTACTCTTGCTTAGGATTCTTTTGTGCGTAACCACGTAAATGAATACCTTGGCGTAAATGATCCATCGCAGCAAGGTGATCTTTCCAATGTTGATCAAGACTTTGTAGCATAATCGCTTTTTCAAACTGACGTAAAACAGAATCGCCTACTTGCTCTTCTTTTTGCTTGTATGACTGCTCAACAGCTTCTTCAATACGTTCACGAAGCTTTTCTTCATATAGCTTATTGTCATCAGCTAACCACTGAGTGATTGGTAACTCAATTAAGAAGTCTTGCTTTAAACGCTCTTCAAGGCCAGGAATATCCCACATTTCAGCAAGGCTTTGCGGTGCAATGTACTGATCAGTTACACCAGCAAGAACATCACCACGAATTGCTGTGATAGTTTCTGAAATATCGCCTTCTTCAAGTAGCTCGTTACGTTGAGAGTAAACAACGCGACGTTGATCGTTTGCTACATCATCGTACTCAAGTAATTGCTTACGAACATCAAAGTTACGTGCTTCTACTTTACGCTGTGCATTTTCAATCGCACGGTTAACCCATGGATGTTCAATTGCTTCACCGCGTTGCATACCTAGTTTACGCATCATGTTAGTCATGCGTTCACCAGCGAAGATACGCATTAACGCATCGTCCATCGATAGGTAGAAACGGCTAGAGCCGGCGTCACCTTGACGACCAGAACGACCACGTAATTGGTTATCTATACGACGAGATTCGTGACGTTCAGTACCAATGATATGTAAACCGCCAGCATCAATTACAGCGTCGTGGCGAATTTTCCAAGCCGCTTTAATATCAGCAATTTGCTCAGCAGTTGGGTTCTCAAGTTTTTCAACTTCACTGTTCCAGTTACCGCCAAGCACGATATCGGTACCACGACCGGCCATGTTGGTTGCAATTGTTACTGTACCTGGAAGACCCGCGTCTGAAACGATGTCAGCTTCTTGCGCATGAAATTTAGCATTAAGTACGTTGTGCTTAATTTTTTCTTTGCGTAAAAACTGTGATAAATACTCAGAGCTTTCAATTGAAATAGTACCTACAAGTACCGGTTGTCCGCGGTCTTGGCAGTCTTTAATGTCAATTAAAATTGCTTCGTATTTTTCTTCTTGCGTTAGATAAACTAAGTCGGCGCGATCATCACGAACCATTGGCTTATTAGTTGGCATAACAACGGTATCTAGGCCGTAGATAGATTGAAACTCAAAAGCTTCAGTATCGGCAGTACCTGTCATACCTGCTAGTGTTTCGTATAAACGGAAGTAGTTTTGGAACGTAATAGATGCAAGTGTTTGGTTTTCGTTTTGAATTTTCACACCTTCTTTAGCTTCAACAGCTTGGTGTAAACCTTCTGACCAACGACGACCTTCCATTGAACGACCAGTATGCTCATCGATAATGATTACTTCGTTTTCTTTTACAACGTAATCAACATCTTTTTGGTATAGCTTGTGAGCACGAAGAGCCGCATAAACGTGACTTAATAGCGTAATGCTTGCTGCTGAGTAAAGCGAATCGCCTTCTTCAATTAAACCGCGTTCAGTAAGTAGCTCTTCTACTTTAATTTGACCACGTTCTGTTAAATGAACTTGCTTAGACTTTTCATCAATAGTGTAATCGCCGTCGCCTTCAACACCTTCTTCGTCTTCTTTTTCTTGAAGTTCAAGTAAAGGAACGATGGTATTTATTTCAGTGTATAGCTCAGAGCTGTCCTCAGCTGGGCCTGAAATAATAAGCGGAGTACGCGCTTCATCAATTAAGATTGAATCCACTTCATCGACTACAGCATAAAATAATGGACGCTGAACACGTTCATCAATACTAAAAGCCATATTATCGCGAAGGTAGTCAAAACCAAATTCGTTATTTGTACCGTACGTAATGTCAGCAGTATAAGCTAGCTTCTTCTGCTGTGGCATCATACCAGGTACGTTACAGCCTACAGTAAGGCCTAAAAATTCAAATAACGCACGGTTGGTTTCAGCATCACGTTTAGCAAGGTAGTCATTCACAGTAATTACGTGAACACCTTTGCCTGTTAAGCCGTTTAAATAAGCTGGTAGGGTAGCTGTTAATGTTTTACCTTCACCTGTACGCATTTCTGCAATGCGACCTTGATGTAAAACCATACCACCTAATAACTGCACGTCGAAATGACGCATGCCATTTACACGCTTTGACGCTTCACGTACCACAGCAAAAGCTTCAGGTAGAATGTCGTCAAGGCCTTGTCCGTTATCGTAACGTTCTCTAAACTCAGCTGTTTTAGCTCTTAAATCTTCATCAGAAAGCGCTTCAAGTTGCGTTTCTAGCGCATTGATTAGCGCGACCGTCTTTCTTAAGTTTTTAATAGTGCGGTCATTGCGACTACCAAAAAGCTTGGTAAATAAATTAGATATCATGATAAAACCGTTACAATGTATTCTTTGTCAGCCGAGTATCGGCTAACCCATTTTTAACAATTGGTAATTAATATGTGCTTTTAAATAACACTTAGAACATATTAATTAGCAATATTGTATTAAACCGCTCAAAAAGCACTGTTTATTACGTGCGCTACTATACCAGACTCTGCCAAACAACAAACTATCTCAATAAAAAGATCTGTGTATAAAATCGAAAAATTTGATCTGGTTCGCAAAAATAACTTTGTATTACTCAATTACAGTAAAAATAGTAGCGAACTGTAAAGATATGGTGCTAAATAAATTAAAAACAAGGGTTATAGCTGCGCTTAAGTTTGACGCTTAAACACAGCTATTAAATGAGAGTTTTATAATTTAAATTGATTAACCGTTTTGTTAAGCGCTGCAGCTAAATCACTTAAGTCACGAGCTTCGTCAGCGAGGGTGTGTGCATGGTCAGCGGTACTGTTCACTAAGTTATTAATTGCCGAAAGGCTCGTATTAATATCTTCAGCAACGACTGTTTGCTCCTCAGTTGATGTTGCTATTTGATGACTTTGGTCTTGTACTTTAGTGACCGACTGCGCAATATTGTGAAGTGAGCTAAGTACTTCTTTAGTTTGCAGTACTGAGCCTTCTGTTTGGTCTTGTCCTTGTTGCATCATCACCGAGGCCTGTTGAGCTATTTGCTGCAAGCGCGAAATCATATTACGAATATCGTCAGTTGATTCTTGTGTACGGCTTGCTAGTGAGCGTACTTCATCCGCAACGACGGCAAAGCCTCGACCGTGTTCGCCGGCACGAGCTGCCTCTATAGCCGCATTAAGTGCAAGTAAGTTGGTTTGATCGGCAATTGAGTTAATAACATCGACTAATGCACCAATGTTATTACTTTCTTGTTCAAGGCCCGCAACCACTTTGGATGCTTCACCAATATGCAACGCCAGTTCAGTCATTACTTTTTGCGCCTGTGTAGAACGGCTTGCACCTTCAGCTGTAATTGCCTGAACTTCTTCAGCTGCGTTATTTGTATGTTGTGCATTACGTGATATTTCAAGCACGGTAGTTGCCATTTCAGTTACCGCAGCGCTCACGCTATCAACTTGTTGCTTCTCTTGTTGAATTTCAGAATTAGTTTGCTCAGAAACATGTCTTAGTTGAGCTGCTGCGTTGCTTAGTTGCTCTGCTTGAGCTGCGGTTTCGAGCATCATGGCGCGTAACTTATCAATAAACGTATTCATGTGATTGGCCAGTTGGCCGACTTCATCTTGGCTATCAATATCAATTTTTTGAGTAAGATCGCCTTCGCCCGATGCTATATCACGCATAATGTGTGTAAGCGTTGTAATGGGTTTTGAAATCATATGGGTAGCCCATAAAATCATAGCTAATATAATAATTAAGATAATAATTACTGCAGTTGTTGTTGCAGTTACTGCAGCATTTACGGGCTCTTCAATCATGCTAGTAGGAATAAGTAGACCTACATACCAATCTATATAAGGCTGCTCTAACTGCAGACGATGGTAAACCACATAAAACTGCTCTCCTTTAAAGGTAACCATTTGGCTGCCTTCAAGGTTATTTCGCATTTGTGTGTTTAACTCTTTAAAGCCTGCGGTATCTGTGAATTGTTGTTCAAGCGCATCGAGTCCTTCTTTACCGTTTGCACCTTCATCTGTAATTGAAAGCTTGTGCCCAGTGGCTTTTGAAAAGTGCACTACTTTTTGATTTCCATCGAGTAAAAAACCATAACCTTGGCCGTTAAAGCGAATATTTTCGACCATGTCGTTAATTTTGTTTAATTGTAAATCAACACCGCCCATACCAATGAGTTTACGCTGTGCGTTATAAACAGGTTGTTGTACAACTGCGGATGCTACGCCTGTGGTTAAATCAACGGAGATTGGACCTACGTAAAGTTTGTTAACTTGCATGGCTTCTTGCCACCAACCACGCTTGTAGGCGTAATAAGGCTGGCCGTTGTAGTGACTTGTACGTTCATTTTCTTTAAAGTATTCACCGGTGGTTGCTGAGGCAAAAAAGGCCGATAAAATATTTTCGTCGTTTGAGCTTAAACGCACAAAGTCTTGGTTTACTTCGTTGTAACCTGGCGCGCTTTCAAGTGCTTGATCGCGAGTATCCCAATTTTCAAAAAAATTGATTAAATGTGGGTTATTAACAAAGGTTGATACCATTTTACCGTACATCGCAAAGTAACTTTGCATTGAAAGTTGCTCGGTCTGTAGATAACTTTGTGCTTCGTTTTCTATGTTTTCTCTAGAGAGGCTGGCAATGTGTTTAACAAAAAATGTTGAGGCGATAATTAGTAAAACGGTAATTGTTCCACCAATCAATAATAATATTTTCTTCCGTAATGATAAATTATTTAGCATGAGTACGCATATTTTTATTATTTATGAAATTATATCTAATCATATCTTACTTAAAATCTCTATAAAGTTAGATAGAAAGAACTAATTATGCGTTTAAAATAAAGGCTTATACAAAAATGACAAATAAAAGTAATAAATTAGTAGTATTAGGTGCAGGATGGTTAGGACATGCTTTATGCGTAAGTGCGCAAAAAGCTGATTGGCAAGTACAAGGAACGCATAGAACAGATATACACGAGTTTGACTTTGAGCGTCAGTTTACGCTTGAAGATGGACAATTAGTGCATCAAGTTGATTTACAAAATGCTTGTTGGGTATGCGCTATTCCACCACGTAGCAGGCACAGTGAGGGTAATTATCCTGAAACACTTACCGCAGCGCTTAAGCTTTCAAAGGAGTTAAACGCAAAGGGCTTTTTATTGTGCTCATCAACCGGGGTATACGATCAAGAGCCTGGTGTATATAGCGAAAGTAGCGATATTTCATGCACAAACGAGCGCCAAATAAAGCTCTATGAGGCAGAAGAGCAAGTACTTGAGCAAGACGGAAAAGTACTGCGCTTAGCTGGATTACTAGGGCCAAATAGAGAACCAGGTCGTTTTGTGGCAGGTAAAGAGCTCAATACATCAAGTGAGCAAGTGGTAAATATGGTGCATCAACAAGATGTAATTAATGCTATTTTTGCGGTGATAGAGCACTGGCAAGTAGGGCAAAATATTTATAATGTTGTTAATCCTGCGCATCCCACAAAAGCTGAATACTACGCAGTGAAGTGTGCAGAACATGGCGGCGAGTTACCACGCTTTATCAGTGATGATAAAGCTGAGCGCAAAGTTATTGGCTCAGCTATCGAAGCGCTAGGCTTTACTTACCAATATGGTATTTAATATGCTGAAGGCAGGGGACTGCTCTCTATGAAGTCGCATAACTTACCTTCACTTAATAATGTATTGGCAGCTTCTATATCGGGTGCAAAATAGCGGTCTTTATCATAATAACTCACATGCTCGCGCAATAACGCTTTAGCGCTTTGTACTTTATTTGATGGTTCAAGCGGTTTTCTAAATTCTAGCCCTTGAACCGATGCTAACCATTCTATTGCCAAAACACCTTGGGTATTATTGGCCATTTCATCTAAGCGCCTTGCTGCAAAGGTTGCCATAGAAACATGATCTTCTTGATTTGCAGATGTAGGCAAGCTATCAACCGAAGCTGGATGCGCTAATGATTTGTTTTCTGACGCAAGCGCTGCTGCGGTAACTTGAGCAATCATAAAACCTGAATTTACACCGCCGTTTTCAACTAAAAATGGCGGTAACTTGGATAGGTTTGAATCGATAAGTAATGCAATTCGCCTCTCTGCTAATGCGCCAATTTCGGCAATTGCGATAGCTAAGTTATCAGCGGCCATTGCAACGGGCTCTGCATGAAAGTTTCCTCCCGATATTATGTCGCCTACATCGGCAAAAACTAGCGGATTATCGGTTACACCGTTTGACTCGCATAACAATACTTCTGCGGCTTGGCGTATCTGAGTTAGGCAAGCACCTAGCACTTGAGGTTGGCAGCGAAGGCAATAAGGGTCTTGTACTTTTTCACAATTGACGTGGGAATCACTAATTTGAGAGTGCGTATCGAGTAGCTCTCTAAATACTTGAGCAGTGTCTATTTGTCCGCGCTGACCACGAATATCATGAATACGTGCATCAAATGGCGCGCGACTACCCATTGCAGCTTCTATGCTTATCGAGCCGATAACGCAGCTTTGTGCATATAAGTTCTCGCTTCTAAATAGGCCTTGTAGTGCAAATGCAGTCGACGCTTGTGTGCCATTTAATAATGCTAAGCCTTCTTTAGCTGCAAGGGTAAGAGGTTCAAGCCCCGCTATTTTTAACCCTTGTGCTGCACTAATTATTTTTCCTTTATGTCGCATTTGACCTTCAGCTAATAAAGGTAAGCACATATGCGCAAGAGGGGCTAAATCTCCCGATGCCCCCACGGAGCCTTTTTTAGGCACACACGGATATACTTCGCTACTAAGCAGCTGCATAAAAAATTGGATTACTTGCAGGCGAATACCCGAGTAGCCGCGCGAAAGCGAGTTTACTTTTAAGGTGATCATTAACCTTACTGTGCTGTCATCCATGTATTCGCCAATGCCCGCAGCGTGTGAAAGCACAATGGAGCGCTGTAATAATTCAAGTTCGTCGTCGGCTATTTTGGTATTAGCTAATAACCCAAAGCCGGTGTTAATCCCATATACAGTGCGGTGCTCATTAATAACGTTTTGAACGGTTTGTGCGCTGGCTGCTATTTGTGATTCAGCATGCTTTACAAGGCTTAATTTTACTGGTGAATTATTAATTTTTCTCAGTGTGTTTAAATCAAGTGAGCCTGGCGTGAGAGTAAGTTCGAACATGATTATTCCTTGTCTAACATTGGTAAGTCTAAATTTTGCTCTTTAGCGCAGTTTTTTGCTGTGTCGTATCCAGCATCAGCATGGCGCATTACGCCCGTTGCAGGGTCGTTCCAAAGTACGCGAGCAATACGCTCTTTAGCTTCATTAGTACCATCGGCAACAATAACCACACCAGAGTGCTGGCTAAAGCCCATACCTACACCGCCGCCATGATGAAGTGACACCCAAGTAGCACCACTTGCCGTATTAAGGAGTGCATTGAGTAATGGCCAATCTGATACCGCATCAGAGCCATCTTTCATGCTTTCGGTTTCACGGTTAGGGCTGGCAACTGAGCCAGAGTCGAGGTGATCGCGACCAATAACTATAGGGGCTTTAAGTTCCCCATTTTTAACCATTTCGTTAAAGGCTAATGCAAGGCGTGCTCTATCTTTTAAACCTACCCAACAAATACGTGCAGGTAGCCCTTGAAATTGGATGCGTTCACGGGCCATATCAAGCCAGTTATGCAAATGTGCATCATCAGGAATAAGCTCTTTTACTTTTGCATCGGTTTTATAAATATCTTCTGGATCGCCCGATAAAGCTACCCATCTAAATGGTCCAATACCTTCACAAAATAAAGGGCGAATATAGGCGGGTACAAATCCAGGAAAATCAAACGCGTTGGTAACACCCTCATCAAACGCCATTTGACGAATATTATTACCGTAATCAGTAGTGGCGGCACCGGCTTTTTGTAGTGCTAGCATAGCTTTAACTTGGACTGCCATTGATTGTTTAGCGGCTTTTACTACGGCTTTTGGATCTTGCTCACGCATTTTTGCTGCGTACTCCATTGTCCAGCCTTGTGGTAAGTAACCATTTAATGGATCGTGAGCAGATGTTTGATCTGTGACTACATCAGGGGTAATGCCTGTTTTAACCAGTGTACTAAATACATCGGCAGCGTTACCTAGTAAACCCACTGAGAGGGCTTTACCTTTAACACATGCATCGGTTATTAATTGCAGTGCGTGTTCAAGATTTGTTGCTTTTACATCAACGTAGCCTGTTTTTATACGAAAATCGATACGGCTTTCATCACATTCAACAACCAGTGCACTAAACCCAGCCATTGTAGCTGCAAGTGGTTGCGCACCGCCCATACCACCAAGACCACCTGTTAATACCCATTTACCACTAGCGCTACCTGCAAAATGTTGCTTTGCCATAGCTACAAAGGTTTCGTAAGTTCCTTGTACTATGCCTTGCGAGCCAATATAGATCCAAGAACCCGCCGTCATTTGCCCGTACATCATCAAGCCTTTTTTATCGAGCTCGTTAAAGTGCTCCCAATTTGCCCAGTGTGGAACAAGATTTGAGTTAGCAATAAGCACGCGAGGCGCATTACTGTGGGTTTTAAATACACCAACGGGTTTTCCTGATTGTACAAGCAGGGTTTCGTCGCTTTCGAGCCTATCGAGGGTTTCTATAATTTTGTCATAACTTGGCCAATCACGAGCTGCTCGGCCAATACCACCATATACAACAAGTGCATGAGGATGCTCTGCAACTTCAGGGTCTAAATTATTCATTAGCATGCGCTTAGCAGCTTCTGTTTGCCAGCTTTTAGCACTTATTTTATCTCCGAGAGGTGCACGTATTACGCGACTTGTGTCGAGTCGGTTGTTCATGTTTTGCTCCTGTTGTATATACAAGATGATTTGTTATAAAAAAAGCGCAGTAAGCGCTATTGTTTGTTATTTTTTAAATGTTAAGTGGCCACCTAAGCGATATTTACTGCCTGGTGATACAAGGCGCGCAAAGCTTACAATGCCTTTAACAGACCAGGTGCGTCGGATTACTTGTAAGCATGGCTCTTCATTATATAAATTTAACCATTGGCACATTTCGCTGTTTGGCATAATGGCCTCTACTGTATGCCTTGCTTGGGTAAGTGGGGCAACACTAGATAGATATTCATGAGGTGTAAGCATGCTAAAGTCTTGTTGTAAGTAGCCAGTCGCAAGGGCAGGGTTTACAAAACGCTCTTCTAGCTGCAAAGGGCTGTCATTTTCGTTATGCACAAGTACACTTCGATATACAACACTGTCAACCTCAACACCAAGTGCAATGGCAATAGGTGCGACTGCATTTATTGATTCGAGTATGAGTACGCTACAGGTGTAGTTGCCGTTACGCTCTTTTACTTCATCAGCAATATTTTTTATTTCAAGTAACGATGACTGCGATTTAAATGTAGCTACAAATGTACCTAACCCTTGGCTGCGGGTTAAAATGCCTGCCTCGGTTAATTCGCTTAGTGCTCTGCGGGCTGTCATTCTGCTTACACTAAATTGACTACTTAGTTCGTTTTCAGAGGGAACACGTTGGTTTTCTTGCCACGTACCGCTGCGTATTTTATCAACAATGAATTGTTTTATTTGCGCAAATTTAGGTGTCGTCATTAAATTTATGGTTACATTAAAAATAAACTATATAAATAAGATGACACAATTACCTTGTATATACAAGATGGGTTGTTAGACTATATTTTCATCACTCTGGGCGTAAAAAGGGCTAAAAAATGCAAAGCACAACACAAAATTATGAGTTAGAAGAAATCGACTTACTTTTAACTGATGCCAATATTGCCACTATGGATAGCAATATAAATGCCCCTTATGGCGCAATTGAAAATGCTGCTATAGCCATTAAAAATGGTAAAATTGCGTGGATTGGAGAGCAATCAACATTGCCTAGTTTTGATGTGTTTGCAACGCCGACATTGAGTGTAAAAGGACAATGGTTAACGCCGGGCCTAATAGACTGCCATACTCACTTAGTATTTGCAGGTTCAAGATCGCAAGAGTTTGAGCAGCGCTTGCAGGGTGTAAGTTATGAGCAAATTGCGGCACAAGGCGGTGGCATAGCAAGTACGGTTAAAGCGACGAGAGCAGCCGACCGTGAGCAATTGTTTGTTGATGCAAAAGATCGCTTAAATACGTTGTTAAAAGAAGGTGTAACCACCGTTGAAATAAAGTCGGGTTATGGACTGGATACTGAAAACGAGATAAAAATATTAGAAGTAGCTCGTTTATTAGGTGAGCATCATCCTATTGATATTAAAACTACTTTTTTAGGGGCGCATGCTCTACCGCCTGAATACAAAGGCCGCGCTGATGAATATATTGATTTGGTATGTACTGATATGCTTGATCAGGTAGTGGCTAATAACCTTGCTGATGCAGTCGATGTATTTTGTGAAAATGTAGGCTTTAGTCATTCGCAAACCAAACGTGTTTTTGAGGCGGCTAAAAAGCATAATCTCCCAGTAAAATGTCATGCTGAGCAGTTATCTAATCAACATGGTGCTGAGCTGGTGGCGCAGTTCAATGGCCTTTCGGCAGATCATATTGAGCATCTTGATGAAGAGGGTGTAAAAGCCATGGCAAACGCTGGGACGGTCGCGGTGTTATTACCCGGTGCATTTTATTTTTTAAGAGAAACTAAATTTCCACCTATTGAGTTACTTAATCAATATAAAGTACCTATAGCTATTGCGAGTGATTTTAATCCAGGTACTTCACCACTATGCTCAGTGCACTTGATGATGAACATGGCATGCACATTGTTTAGATTAACACCCGAGCAAGCATTGGCAGGTGTTACTCGTAATGCAGCTAAAGCACTTGGGTTAGACGATCGTGGTATTTTAAAAGTTGGCGCAAGAGCTGATATTGCGCATTGGCAAATAAGTCATCCATCACAATTAAGTTACCAATTTGGCGTAAATAAACTGTTAAATTTATGGATTTTGGGTAGAATTAACTAGTTTGTATTATTTTTACCCACATATAATCTGGTTTAAACTTTTTTAGCGAATACGGATGCCGTTAATTTGAACATACTAACCGACAGTAATTTTCCAATATTTTTTAGTGGTGCACTATTGATGGCGATGATTGCCACTTTATTTGCCGTTAAAAATGTCAGTATTAAGTTTAGTTATTTATGCACAGCAGCTGTTGGTTTGGCTATTTTGAGCAGTGGTGCGGCTTGGCTTGCCATTCTACTTGCCTTTGGATTTTGTTTTCATTTATGGCAAGCCTTCGAGCGAAATAATTGGAGCATGATTATTACCAGCTCACTGGCTGGTCTTTTATTTGTTGTTCTATTTTCAGCTCATTTATTATTGGAAGTTCCGCTATTTTGGGTTGTGTTAGCAATATTATTATTAACTATTGTTGGCTTTTTAAATGATGAAAGCGCTGAAATAGAAGTCGTGATAGAGCCAGAACCAACAGATGATGCATTTATTGAAGAGTCACCGCTTTCGGTTTTTGCAGATAGAAAACAGTTACGTCAAGGTTACTATGCATGGTGCGGCAATAAGCAAGTAAGTGCTGCATTAGTCGTTATTCGTCTTGAAGGATTTGAGCAAGTTAACCAGCATATTGGACGTGATTTTGGCGATATACTTTTAGCACAATCGGCTAATCGAATAAAAGAACTACTTTCAAGTGACGAAATAGTGACTTTAGTAGGGCAAGAAAAGCTTGCCCACTTAGGGGGCCTTAACTTTGCGTTTATTTGTAGTTTCGCGAATCAAAAACATTTACATGAGTTGGTTATTGAACAAATACTGGGTGCAACGCTTAAGCCATTTAATGTTGCTAACTGCACTGTAGAGGTAAAAGCGAGGGCGAGTTATGTTGATTGTAATGAGCAAGACAATAACTTTGATAATTTAATATCGTACGCATACCTAGCACTCGATAGCCACCCAAATCGCAAGGTTGTGCCTTATCATCAACAAATGATGATTGAACTGCGAGAGCAACAAGCGCGACTAAAAGAGTTGGCAAATATTGATTTTTCGAGCGAATTAGAACTCTATTTTCAACCTATAATTTGTAATGACAATGGTCAAATTGAGTTTTTAGAATTACTACTGCGTTGGCAGCATCCTAAGCAAGGAATTTTATCTGCTAATCGTTTTATTGACGACATCAGAATTGCAGGGCTTGGTTACCCGCTTGCTAAATTTGTAATGGAAAGAGCCGCTGAGCTTGCAATGGCGCTTAGAGTAGAAGGTATTTCTATACCGCTTAGCATTAACGTATTTGGCCCTGAAATGCTAAATGAAGAGTTTGTTGAATTTGTTGATGTTGTTATAAATGAGCATCACTTAGAGGCGGGAGACTTAATTGTTGAATGCCCTTTACATATTTTTGCTGGTTTAGATGACAAAGGCAGAGGTATGATAGCAAGGCTTAATAACATAGGCTTAAAAGTATGTGTTGATGGACTTGGCGATAACCCGGTACTGCTTTCTAAGCTACCAAGTTTATCAGTTGAATATATTAAGGTTTCACCTTCACTTACCGCTGACTTTAGTAATCAAAACAATATACGCAGTCTAGTTGGTGGAATGGTTGATATGCATAGCCAACAAAAAACAAAAGTAATTTTTGAAGGAGTAGAAACACTTGAGCAACTTAAGTTTGTAAAAAGCTTAAAAGGTTATGCTGCCCAAGGTTATTACTTTGGTCACCCGCTAAGTAGTATCGGTTTAATGAGCTGGCTAAAAGAGTGGCGATTGGTTCAACAACGTTAAGTGTTTTCTTTGGCTTGTAGGTAGCTATTTACAAGTGCACTAATTACTTGCCCTACATGGGTAGCACCGGCATCTAACCCGTTAGGATGCTGACTAGGCGCTGCTTCACATAAGTGTAAGTACATAGAGTGGCGATGGCTTGCAGCTAAATGCACAAAGTGCTCAGTGTCACTCACACTAAATCCACAATATGTATACGCACTAACTGGCATATAAGTAATACTATCTAAATCAACTTCAACACCCAGTGGTGAATCATTAAAATTACTTAGTGCATTTTCAATTGCCTGCGTTAGTGTAATTTTGCGCTTAACTTGTATGGATTGATAGCTATCAAACTTAAAGTTAGCTTCACTCATTGCATCTATAATTGCTTGATTGTTTTTTAATTCATGTAAGCCAATAACATGGTAATTACTTAGATGTTGCTCGTTATACGCGTAACGAAATCCATTACCACTATGGCGACCTTCACATTCTCTAAAGTCGGCATGAGGATCAAAATTGATTGCATTAACAGGTGTGTCTTTTGACTGGCTGAGTGCGCGGATGATTCCCAAGCAATTATTATGGCCGCCACCAATAACTATTGGCTCAAGCCCTGCTTTAAAAATAAGGCTTAATACTGACTCTACGCGCTCATCAAGTTGTTGGCATAAATCTCGTAATTGAGTTAGCTGCTGGGCTTGCTGATTATTAAGTTGGTTACTTTGCGCCATTAAATCATCAGTATTTACTTCACCCAATAAAAGTACTTTTTGAGTGGCAATAAACTGATTATGAGGTTGGTTTAAAAAGCGTTTTAAAAAAGCCGGCCATGCTTCGTTTGCACCGCCATTTCCTAAGTTTGCTTTTGGGCCTATATCTTCGCAAATACCAAGAAGTACATAGCGAATACCAAATTGAGCAGCGTCAATAAGTGCTTGTTGCAGGTTTACTTGAGTGTCGAGCAAGGCCATTGATTGCCATGCTTTTTTTTCATTTACGCGGCTAGAACAAAGTGATCTAACCGCGCTTTCATCATATATTTTTAAATGGGTGGTCACGTTATACTTCTACAACTTCCAATTCTAATTCTTCTGCAGATAAAACAATGCCTGTGCTATCAGCATAAATAAAGTCGTCATCAAAAAAAGATACGCCTGCAAAGTTAACGCCTATAGCATCTTCGCCAGCACCTTCGCTGTCGGCTGCAACAGGAATAGAAGCAATAGCTTGAATGCCTAAATCGAGTTCTTCAAGCTCATCAACATGGCGTACTGCGCCGTAAACAACAATCCCATTCCAGTTGTTTTCAAGTGCAAGTTCAGCCAATTCAATATCAATAAGCGCACGGCGAGTTGAGCCACCACCGTCAATAAGAAGTACTAAGCCTGTACCATCTTGAGAAAGTAATTCGCGGATCAGTTCATTATTTTCAAAACATTTAACCGTTTTAATGCGGCCACCAAAGCTGTGTCGACCACCAAAGTTGATGAACATTGGCTCTAGCACATCAACCACATCAGCAAAGTGGTCACATAAATCAGAAGTGCTGTAATCCATTATTTTATCCTCAAAAGATACATTAATTTATACCTCAGTATACCCTCCTTATAAGCAATAACAACGACTTAATCGCAGTAAATTTAGACAAAACATGAGCTAGAACACTAATCGCAATAATAGTGTCTTAAAAGCGTCACTCAATTGTTATTTACAACACCTAAGCTAAATCGGTGTTCATATATTATGCAATGAGGGGTAAGTGATGGGTAACAATAATATGTTTAAAAGGGCAGCTCTGCTAGATGAGCAATTATTTTTAACTCTATTTAATTGCAACTCACCGAAGTGGTTTAAAACAATGGCGTTCGGGTTATCTAAAAGCGGTGACGGTGGGCTTTACATACTCGTGTGTTTAGCAGTGTGGTGGCTTAGTAATAATGAGCAGCATCAATTATTACCCGTAGCGATATTGATTGGTTTTGCTATAGAAAGACCTATTTACTTATTAGCTAAAAACAGATTTGCCCGGATCCGCCCATGCGACTGTTTAGTAAAAAATGCCTATATAGTACCAAGTGATAAATTTAGTTTACCCTCTGGTCACAGCGCTGCAGCGTTTTTAGTTGCAATTATACTAAGTCATTTTTTTCCTGAGTATGTATGGCTACTACTTAGTTGGGCTGCTGGTGTGGCTATTTCTCGTGTGATATTAGGCGTACACTTTCCAGCTGATATCGTTATTGGTGCGATTATTGGCAGTTTTTGTGGTTTATTTGCGTTAGCACTCGTGGTACCTGTATGAAAATATTGTATGGAGTGCAGGGCACCGGTAATGGTCATATAACGCGAGCTAGGGTTATGGCTAGCTGCTTTAATAAACTCGGTATTGATGTTGATTATGTGTTTTCAGGACGAGCAAATAAAGATTATTTTGATATGCACGAATTCTCAGATTATAAAGCGTATAGGGGCTTATCGTTTAGTACTGAAAATGGTCAAATAAAAAATTTAAAAACACTTAAAAACATGCGAATTTGTAAGCTGGTGAGAGATATAAAATCGCTTGACATAAAGCAGTACGATTTTGTACTTAATGACTTTGAGCCCGTTACAGCGTGGGCTGCAAAAAGAGCTGATATACCTGTTGTTGGCATTAGTCATCAAGCCGCATTTTTGTCAGATAACGTACCTATGTTTGGTCGAGGGATATTCAGAAAATCGCTAATTAAACATTATGCACCAGCGTCTACTTACCTAGGCGTGCACTGGCAACCTTTTGCAAATAATATAATCCCGCCGTTTATTGCTCATCATAACCATGAAAACCCTGTCGCGGTGATGAACAAGGTATTGGTATATTTACCTTTTGAAAACTTAGATAGCATTGTTGATTACTTAAAAGACTTTCCCGAAAAAGAATTTTATTGCTATCACCCAAATGCCCGCAATGAATCTTTTGGACATATACATTTACGCTCCCCATCGCGTTTGAGTTTTTTAAACGACTTAGCAAACACGAGTGGAGTTATTGGTAATGCTGGGTTTGAGCTTGCCAGCGAAGCGCTTAAGTTAGGTAAAAAGTTACTATTAAAGCCTTTAAACGGACAATTTGAACAGACTGCAAATGCGCAAACATTGTTTGCTATGGGTATGGCGCATGTAATGAACTATTTAAACCCGCAAGCTCTTGATGATTGGAATGGCGCACCACAAAATAAGCAAATAAATTACCCAAGCGATCCCGCGCCTTTAATTGACTGGTTGGTAAAAAAACAATGGAATAATACACAATCGTTACATAAAGGTTTATGGGACAGTGTGGGTTTAGAGTGATAAACATAAAAAAGCGAGGAATAACAAAGAATAATAAAAAGTTAAATTAATGAGTCGCTTCGTATCTATCAGCTATAATAAATATGCATATTAAAAAAAGGCGTTAGCGATGAATTTTTTACAAAACTTAACAATCAAACGACGTTTACAATTAAACGCAGTCGTTGTTGGTTTAGCAATGGTGGTCCTTTTATGCGTAATAATTTATGAAGCGAGAACAACGCTAAGCTTGAATAAAACAATTCAGCTTGCTGAAGAGCTTAATATTCATGAATTAGAACTGCGTAAACATGAAAAAAACTTTCTTTTTTATAAACAAAAAGAAGCATTAGACTTATTTGAACAAGATTATAATCAGCTTAAAAGTAAAATTGCTAAGCTGAACTTAATTATGCAAGAGCAGGGTATCGAAACCCAAAAAATAAGCAATCTAGAGAGTTTAATAAGTGCTTATAACAATGATTTTATGAGTGTTGTTGTGCTACAAAAACGCATAGGGTTACATCCTACGGATGGATTGTATGGCGAACTAAGAAGTGCAGTTCATGAGATTGAAAGTTTGATCAAAGAGCAAGGTGATTACAAGCTCTTATCTTCAATATTACAGTTAAGACGAGCTGAAAAAGATTTTATGCTACGTCTTGACCTTAAGTATTTAACTCGATTTGATGAAGGGGTTAATACTTTAAAGCAGCAAATCTCTCAGGCTCAATTTGATAGTGGGTATACTGCTGAATTAAATGGCTTTCTAAACTCCTACCAAACTCAATTTCAAGCATTGGTAGAGGCACAGGTTGAATTGGGGCTAGATTTAAATTCAGGTGCACTCGGAGAAATGCGTAAAAGTGTTGAACAAAGTGATGCAATCGTTGCGCAGATCCTATTAAGCACTAAGCAACAGGTAGAACAAAGCGTTGAACAGGCACAGTTTTTAGCTATTCTTATTTTTGTGACTGCTGGCATTATTGTTTTAGTGTTGGTTTATTTCACGAGTCGCTCGATTATTGTGCCTATAGAACGGGTCTATCACACTATTAATGATATTCGTCGTAATAACGATTTGAGCGTAATGATAGAGCAAACAGGTAAAGACGAAATTACCACTATGACGGTCGACTTTAATAGCTTAATAGGCGATTTTAAGAACTTGATTAACGAAGTTAATGGTGCTTTAAATACGCTTAATGTGGCAACCGAACATTTATCAGAAAGTACTGCGGCAACAAGCTCTGGTATGCAAGAGCAATTGCATGAGGCTGATATGGTTGCAACTGCAGCTACTGAAATGCAGGCGACGATTCAAGATATTTCACATAATACTGAAGCGGCCGCAAAAAAAGCCGAATCAACAAACCTAAGTGCTCAACAAGGGCGTAGTGAAGTAGACTCTACCGTTAAGCACATCAGGGCTCTATCTGATTCGTTAGGGAATGCATCAAATGTAGTATCTCAACTTGAAAAAGATGGCGAAACAATTGGTTCAGTGCTTGATGTAATCCGGGGTATTGCAGATCAAACAAATTTACTTGCACTTAATGCGGCAATCGAAGCAGCTCGTGCTGGTGAGTATGGTCGTGGATTTGCTGTTGTTGCAGATGAGGTTCGTTCATTAGCAAAACGCACTCAAGAGTCTACAAGTGAGATTGAGAGTATTATAAGTACTTTACAGCAGCGTACTCAAGAAGTGGTAAGTATTATGCACAAATGTCGTTCTCAAGGCGATGAAAGTGCCTCGCAAGCAATTAAAGCCGGTGAGTTATTAGGCGCAATTACTGAAGATGTGCAAACAATAATGGAAATGAGCTCTCAAATAGCGGTTGCTATTGACGAGCAAAGCCAGGTGGCATCAGAGGTTAATAAAAATGTAGTCAGAATTCGCGATATTGCGCAAGATGCAACTGAACATGCTGCTAAAAACGCCCAAACTAGCGAAGAAGTATCTGAGCAAGCTAGAGTGTTATTTAGCGCTATTGATAAGTTTAAAGTGTAACTAACTTGAACCCTGGATAGTAAATATCTTAACCAGGGTTTAGGTTAACTAATTTAGAAATACCCACCTAAATTACCCATAAGGTTTAAGGAATAAACTTTATTGGTACACTGTTTTTGTTTTGTTCGTGCTCGGCTACGCGCGCCAAATATTCATTGCTCAATGTTTGTTGCTGCGCTTGTAGTTTTTCAAAATAACTCCAGCTGAATAACCCACTGTTATGACCATCATCGAAATCTAACCGCAGTGCATAATGCCCAACAGGTACTATATTTTTTATACCTACGGATTGCTTATTTAAAACCAGTTTCATAGGGCCAGAGCCATGACCTTGCACTTCAGCTGAGGGGGAGTGAACGCGTAAGAATTCACAGCTAAAGACTGCTTGGCTATCATCATCAAAATAAACATCTAGGTTTTTACTTACACTATGATAATGCACTTTTATTACGTGTTTCATTTTATATATCCCATTAAAAAGCCCCCAATCTGGAGGCTTTTAGTATAACGTTTATATTCGTTTTATAGAATGAAGCGGCTTAAGTCTTCATCTTCAACAAGTGCACCTAGATGTTTTTCAACGTAAGCGGCGTCAATGACAAGTGATGAACCTGCCTTTTCAGAAGCATCGTATGAAATTTCTTCCATCAATCTTTCCATCACAGTATGCAAGCGACGAGCACCGATGTTTTCGGTTTTTTCGTTAACTTGCCACGCTGCCTTAGCAATGCGCTCAATTGCATCATCACTAAACTCAATCGTTACTTGCTCAGTTTTAAGAAGCTCTCGTTGTTGCTCAGTAAGCGATGCATGCGGCTCTGTAAGGATACGCTTAAAGTCATCGGCAGTAAGTGCTTCAAGTTCTACTCGAATCGGTAAGCGACCTTGTAGCTCAGGTATCATGTCTGATGGTTTAGACATTTGGAACGCACCTGAGGCAATAAATAACATATGGTCAGTTTTAACCATGCCGTGCTTAGTGTTTACCGTTGAGCCTTCAATTAGAGGTAGTAAATCGCGTTGAACACCTTCTCGGCTAACATCTGGGCCTGAAGAATCACCACGCTTACAAATTTTGTCTATTTCATCTATAAACACAATACCGTTTTGCTCTACTGCAAAAATAGCTTGTTCTTTTAGCTCTTCAGGGTTTACTAATTTAGCGGCTTCTTCTTCTGTTAATAGTTTGAAGGCTTCTTTAATTTTTAACTTACGTTTAGTACGTTTATCGCCGCCCATGTTTTGAAACATGCTTTGTAACTGGTTGGTCATATCTTCCATACCAGGAGGCGCCATAATTTCTACGTTTGATTGAGCTTGCGCTAATTCAATCTCGATTTCTTTATCATCTAGCTGACCTTCACGTAATTTTTTACGAAATGTTTGGCGAGTAGATGAAGTATCGTCGCGTTGGCTTTCGCCATATTGGTCTTTAACAGGAGGTAAAAGTGCATCTAAGATACGCTCTTCTGCTGCTTCTTCGGCGCGATGTTTAAACTTTTTAGTTTGCTGTTCGCGAGTCATTTTAATTGAAACATCAACGAGGTCACGTATGATCGTATCTACTTCTTTACCAACATAACCAACTTCAGTGAATTTAGTCGCTTCTACTTTAATGAATGGTGCGTTAGCAAGTTTTGCTAAACGGCGGGCAATTTCTGTTTTACCTACACCTGTCGGACCAATCATTAATATATTTTTTGGTGTTACTTCGCTGCGTAAATCTTCATTTAATTGCATGCGGCGCCAACGGTTACGAAGTGCAATAGCAACCGCTTTTTTAGCTTTAGCCTGACCTATAATGTGCTGATCTAGCTCGTGAACAATTTCTCTTGGGGTCATATCAGACATAATAGTTCCTATTATAATTCTTCGATTGTTTGGAAGTTATTAGTAAATACGCAGATGTTGCCTGCAATAGTTAAGCTTTTCTCTACTATTTCACGAGCGCTTAAATCTGTATTTTCTAAAAGGGCAGTTGCAGCTGATTGCGCAAAGTTACCACCACTACCAATTGCAATTAAATCGTTTTCTGGCTGAACTACATCGCCATTACCGGTAATAATTAAAGAGGCTGTTTCGTCTGCTACGGCGAGCAGCGCTTCGAGTTTTCGAAGTGCACGGTCACTTCGCCAATCTTTAGCCATTTCTACTGCGGCTTTAGTTAGGTTACCTTGGTGCATTTCTAATTTGCTTTCAAAACGTTCGAAAAGAGTGAAGGCATCAGCAGTACCGCCGGCAAAACCAGCGATTACTTTGCCATTATAAAGACGTCGAACTTTGCGGGCGTTGCCCTTCATTACGGTGTTACCAAGTGAAACTTGGCCATCGCCGCCAATTACAACTTTGTCGCCACGGCGAACACTTACGATAGTAGTCATGTTATTCCTCATCATCGAGCTGCAGAGGCAACTCGTAAAAAACGATTATGATGAGGTTATATGGGTGAATGGTTTATTTTCAAGTCCAGCCCCAAATTCCGCAGCCGACTATTTTTACACGTTTAAGTTTGTTTTTATCGCTTTCGGCTTGGCGTTTGGTTTTATAAGGACCTAAACGTACTTTATACCAAGTACCATTGCTGCCTTCAGCCTGTTTTATCTCAGAAATGAGCCCTGCAAATGCGATTTTAGCTTTTAACGATTCAGCTTGTGCATGAGTTCTGAACGAACCGCACTGCATAACATAAGGACCTTTTTGCTCAAGTTCTTTTACTTCAACTTGAATCTCGTGGTTTCTAATTTCTTTAATAAATTCCGGTGTGCGTGGAATAACAACTTCCACTTTTGCGGGCGCAGATGGGTTTGCTTGTTTTTCGACAAGTTTTGGATCGGCATTACTTTTAATAAACCATAGTGTGTAGGCAAAACCACCTACGAGTAAGATGGCTATAACGGCTAAAAGAATAGGAAATGGTTTTTTAGCGGGTGCATTTTTTTTACTGTTTCTGCCTGCCGGCTTTTTATTAATATAATCGTGCTGTGCCATGGTGTTATTTTGGCCTTAACCTAAATCATGTCTATAGGGTCTACGTCTAAGCTCCAGCGTACTTTTTGTGCAAGTTTACTGGTACTTAAATAATCAACCATTTGCGCAAGGTACTGATGTAATATGCGGCGATCTTGCGCTTGAATATGTAATTGAAAACGATACATACCTGCGACTTTTTCAAGTGGAGCAGGGATCGGACCGAGCAATTGTATACCAGATACCCCATTCACAGGAACCAAATCCGTCAAAAAATCGACGACTAGCTTAATACTATGTCCTTGTGCACGGACAATGGCCATATTTGTAATGGGCGGTAAGTCAGCATCATCGCGCTCACTAAGAGCAAAGCGGGCAAAGTCTTGGTAGCCATTATTAACTAAGTCTTGTAAAAGAGGGTGTTCTGGGAAGTGTGTTTGTAATAACACTTGGCCAGGCTCCCCTGAACGCCCAGCACGCCCCGCTACTTGGGTGACTAATTGCGCTAAGTGTTCTGTCGCTCTAAAGTCGCATGAGTATAAGCCGCTATCTACATCTAAAATTATAACAAGGCTTACATCTGCAAAATGATGTCCTTTGGCAAGCATTTGTGTTCCCACTAAAATGCGTGCGCCTCCTAGGTTGATTTCATCAAGTGCTTTTTCAAGGCTACCTTTACGACGAGTTGAATCGCGATCTATACGAGTAACAGGCGTATCAGGAAATTCGGTAGATAAAAACTCTTCAATTTGCTCTGTGCCTTTACCGTTAGGGAATATTTGTGTGCTCCCGCAATCAGGACATTGGTGAGGGACAGGGTACTGGTCGCCACAGTGATGACAGATCATTTGTCCAATCGCTTTATGAAATGTAGCGCTGGTACTACAGCGTTTACATTCGCTCAACCAACCGCACTCATGACAAATTAGGGTTGGCGAGAAACCTCGGCGATTTAAAAATACCATAACCTGTTTACCGCGATTTAAATGCTGGCGCATAGTAGCAAGGCTTGCGTGGGCAATACCCGCTTGGTCGGGTTGGCCTTTCATATCGAGTAACTTAAATTGGTTGTCGGTCGCTGTTTGTGCACGCTCAGTTAAGCTTAATAGCTGGTATTTGTTATTAATTGCCTTGTGAAGTGTTTCAAGAGCGGGTGTAGCGCTGCCTAATATAAGCGGGATTTTATGCTGAAAAGCTCTGTAAGTGGCTAAATCACGGGCATGGTAACGAAGGGTATCTTGTTGTTTAAATGACGAGTCGTGCTCTTCATCAACAACAATCATACCTAGTTTTAAAAATGGCAGAAAAATACTCGAACGCGTCCCAATAACTATCGCACAACTGCCTTTTTCGCAAAAGCGCCATGTTTGTAAGCGTTCGTTATCGGTAAGTGCTGAGTGCCAAAGCATAATGGGTGTATCAGGAAAGCGGCGACGAAAACGGTTTACAGTTTGTGGTGTTAAACCTATTTCTGGCACTAATACTAATGCTTGCTCACCACGTTTTAATACTTCTTCTAGGCACTGTAAATACACTTCTGTTTTACCACTGCCAGTGACGCCTTCTAATAAAAAGCTGCTAAATCCAGTACTTTGATTTATTGCTGTACAGGCAACCGCTTGTTCTTTATTAAGTATAGGTTTGCTACCGACAGTTGGTACAACGCTTTGCCATTGGTTATCGTGTTCAATAGTTTGCGTAATAAGCTCTTTATCTATTAGGCTATCTATTGTTTTTTTACTAAAGCCCAGTGCCTTTAACTCAGTTAACGATGACTTACCTGATTGCGATAACTGTTTTAATAAGTTGAGCTGTGTTTTAGCTTTTAATGACGGTACTTTTGCGCCTTTTTCAGTTAAAGCAACCATATTAATACTGGTTTTATCAGGTGATTCACCTTGGCGAAGTACAGCGGGTAGCGCTATATGAATAGTTTCGCCTAAAGGATAGCAATAATAGCGCGCGGTAAAGCTAAGGAGATCTAGGTGCTGAGTACTTAAAATAGGGGCGTCGTCTATTACCTCTATAATATTCTTAATTTTATCTAAAGGGACGTCGGTACTGCTTTTAATACCCAGAACAACAGCCACTTTTTTTTGGTTACCAAAAGGTACCAAAACGCGCATACCGGGTAGTAAAGGCGTTGAGAGGCCGCTGAGCTGTTCTTCTATTTTATAATCAAAGGTGCGTGGGAGCGGGACTTTAATAGCAACTTCAACAAAACTCATAACAACTCAACCCGTAAAATTAATGCTGTAATGTACTAAAATTACCGTAAAAAACCTACTAGCAATAGTGCTTGAGGCAGAGATTGTTCACTTTTTTGGCTAAAACATAAATAAATACTTGTGTAGGGGAACGTTGTTGGATAAAATCCGCCACCAACAAATTTGTTTTAACGACGTATGGTGCCAGACTTCGGGTTTGGAGAGCGATGCGGCCTTAACTAGAGGTTCCTATGAAAGAAGGTATTCACCCTAAGTACGAAGTAATTTCTGCAACATGTTCATGCGGAAACCAATTCGAAACTAGCTCAACTCTTTGTAAAGACATTCACTTAGACGTATGTTCTGCGTGTCACCCGTTTTACACTGGTAAGCAAAAAGTTTTAGACACTGGCGGCCGTGTTGATCGCTTCAACAAACGCTTCGGTGCACTTGCCAGCAAGAAATAATTATTGCTGTTTAGTTAAAAAAAGCACTTTAGGGTGCTTTTTTTGTGCCTAAAATTTGTTGTTTATTATCTTATTTCGCTGACTTTAGCTATATCCCTCTTTGCATAACTATTTCCTATTCTTATTCTGAGTATGCATAAACCTTTACAGACAAATCGATAGATATTCTCTATATTTTAAATAGTACAATTTTTAACTAGGTTGATAAAAGTAGCTAACGTGGGCTTATCTGTTTTTAAAGTAGAGTAGTAGGCAGTTATTTAAGTTTATGGTGATACTTTATACATACATTTTTTTAATGTTTCACTAGGCATAAAAGCACCTTAAAACTTACTTTTTAGGTGAATTTTTATTTATTAAATGTTTATATAATCCTGCAAAGTTACTGAAAAACCTCTTAAAATTAAAGGATATAGCATATAACAGGATAGACCTGATATTGCTTGGAATTTAAAAATAATAAGGGTATCGTACCCCAAGACTCCACCTCTCACTTTAACTTAAATTGCAGGATACCATCGCGTTATGTCTGACTTTCGTGAACAAGCACTACATTATCACTCACACCCCGTACCTGGTAAAATTAGCATTGAGCTAACAAAGCCCGCTGAAACAGTTCAAGACTTAGCCCTAGCTTATAGCCCAGGCGTTGCCGAACCTGTACGTGAAATTGCTGCAGATCCTGCAAATGCATATAAATATACCGGTAAAGGTAATATGGTTGCGGTTATCACTAATGGTACTGCAATTCTCGGACTTGGTAATTTAGGCCCTTTAGCATCTAAACCTGTAATGGAAGGTAAAGCGTTATTGTTTAAACGTTTCGCTGGCCTTGATTCAATTGATATTGAAGTTAAGCACCGTACGACAGAAGACTTTATTAATACGGTTGCCAATATTGCCGATACATTCGGTGGTATTAACCTTGAAGATATTAAAGCACCAGAGTGTTTTGAAATTGAAAAAGCATTAATAGAGCGTTGTAGCATTCCTGTTTTTCATGATGATCAACACGGAACTGCGATTGTAACTGCTGCGGGCATGTTAAATGCGTTAGAAGTACAAGGTAAGTCAATTGAAGATGCAATTATTGTATGTTTAGGGGCTGGCGCTGCCGCTGTTGCGTGTATGGAGCTGTTAATTAAGTGCGGAGCACTGCGCGAACACATTTACATGCTTGACCGCAAAGGTGTTATTCATACCCGCCGCGATGATTTAAATGAATATAAACAGCTTTTTGCTAACAATACAGATAAGCGTACATTGCAAGATGTAATTGCAGATGCTGATGTGTTTGTAGGTGTTTCTGGCCCTAACTTATTAGCGGCTGAAGATTTAAAGCTAATGGCTGAAAAACCAGTTGTGTTTGCATGTTCAAACCCAGATCCTGAGATTGATCCTGCACTTGCGCACGGCGCACGTAACGATTTAATTATGGCAACAGGGCGCTCTGATTATCCTAATCAGGTTAACAATGTTTTATGTTTCCCGTTTATTTTCCGTGGTGCGCTTGATGTGCGTGCAAGCGCTATTAATGATGAAATGAAAATTGCTGCAGTTGAGGCTATCCGTAGTATTGCTAAAGAGCCTGTACCTGCAGAAGTTTTAAAAGCAGCAGGCGTAGATAAATTAGAGTTTGGTGCACAGTATATTATTCCAAAACCAATGGACCCTCGTTTACTGCCGCGTATAGCAAGAGCTGTTGCCCTAGCTGCTGTTGAGTCAGGTGTTGCGCAAATTGATTTGCCAGAAAATTATATGCAGTAAATCTATACAGTAGAGCTATGCAATAAAATTTAGACATAAAAAAACCTCAGTAATTACTGAGGTTTTTTTGTCTTTGTAATATTTATACCAATTCCAATAAATAGCTGATCTATTTTACTTGCTAAAACAACCCATTTCTTTGTTGTAAATTTCGCAAAGGGAATAACCATTTACTTCAATTTACGCCTAGAACTGAATTATTTTTTCGACGTAAAATTTAGATCACATACTTAATGGAATTGGTATTATTCTTCGTTTAAAACGGGTACTTCTAGACCCATTTCTTGCATTATTTTTTTAACTTCTTCTGGCACTTTTTCGGCGTTATCTTTACGTAAGTCATCGTCATTTGGTAAAGGTTGGCCAGTAAAAGCATGCAAAAATGCCTCACATAGCAATTCACTATTTGTAGCATGGCGAAGGTTATTGATTTGACGACGTGTACGTTCGTCAGTTAATACCTTTAATACATTTAGCGGGATCGAAACGGTGATCTTTTTAACTTGCTCTGATTTTTTACCGTGTTCTGCGTATGGGTGAATATACTCACCATTCCATTTAGCCATAAGATGTATCGTTGCCTCAGATTATTAATTTCTCACACGGTATAAAAAGCGTGTAAATATGCGTGAAATTCTATCGATTTAAAAAAGATAGTCAAATAATAGATACCGATCTATCTTAATAAGCCTATTGTGAGTGTAAAGATAGGCACACTTTTGTGAGCTAAAATGTGTTATTCGCAGAGGCTCCTTCTACTTATAGCCATCTAGAGCTTTAAAATACTTTGACTTATCAAAACGGATAACTTACTCTTTTGGACGTCTAAACATCCAAATTAATCAGGTGACGAATATGAGCGAAAAAAACAAAGCAACCATTGCTGTACGTAACGGCGTTGATGCTGATAAACATCATGGTGCGGTGGTACCGCCAATTTATTTATCGACTACTTATTCGTTTGCCGACTTTGATACTAAGCGTGAGTATGATTATGGTCGTAGCGGTAATCCTAATCGTGATATTTTAGCTGAGACGCTTGCTAAGCTTGAAGGTGGCGCTCGTGGCATAATTACAGCTACAGGCATGGCTGCCGTGCATTTGGCTACTCAGCTACTTAATAGTGACGATACGTTAGTAATTCCACATGATTGTTATGGTGGCAGCTATCGTTTATTTACATCGTTACAAAAACGCGGACTACTAAAGCTCGAAATATTAGATTTAACAAAAGAAGAAAGCCTTCAACAAATTTTAGTAATTAAACCTAAGCTTATTTGGATAGAAACCCCAAGTAACCCAGTACTTCGTTTAACAGATATTAAAGCAGTGACTGATGTGGCTAAGCAATGCGGGGCTTTGGTTGCAGCAGATAACACGTTTTTGTCGCCTGCTTTACAAAACCCTATTAAGTTTGGTGTAGATATTGTGGTGCATTCAACCACTAAATACATTAACGGACACTCAGATGTAGTAGGCGGCGCTGTTATTGCCGCAACACAAGAGTTAGGCGATGAGCTTGCTTGGTGGGCTAATAACATTGGTATTACGGGGGCGCCTTTTGATAGCTATTTAACGCTTCGTGGTTTACGTACTTTAAATGTGCGCCTAAGACAGCATCAAGAAAATGCACTGGCAATAGCTAAGTATCTTGAAAACTCTGAATATGTAAGCCAAGTTTACTACCCAGGTCTTGAGTCACATCCTCAACATGAACTTGCTAAAGCACAGCAACTTGGCTTTGGTGGCATGGTTAGTTTTGATATTAAAGGCGATATAAACGACGCAGCGGCATTTTTAACTAGCCTTAAAACCTTTAGTTTAGCTGAGTCACTAGGTGGCGTAGAGAGCTTAATTTGTCACCCTGCAACTATGACGCACGCAGGTATGGACGCAACAGCACGTTTAGAAGCGGGTGTGGGCGATACGCTTATTCGTATTTCGGTAGGTATTGAAGATATATACGATTTAGTTGCTGATTTTGAGCGAGTGTTTGAACTTGTAAAACCAGGACAAAATAAAAATGTTGGCCGTGTAGGCAAAGGTGCAGGCACTTCTGGTGGTAACGTTAAATTAAGTGCAGCCCGTCCGGCGCTTTGGTAAGCAATACCAATCCGCAATAATACCTAATCAATTTGAGGGATTAAAGCTGGCGCTAACGTCGTTAAAAATTTCTGATATACGACTGCATGGATGCAGGAGGTAGAGCAATGCAGGAGCAATTGCCGAGAACAACTAAACTCAAAATAGACTACTTAATTAAGCGAATTGGTATAAATATGGTTAATTGTATACATAAATTTGGTGGCTCGAGTTTAAGCTCAAGTGAGCGATACCAAAGCGTTGCAAAAATAATAATTACACATACTCAACCGGGTGACTGTGTGGTGGTATCGGCTGCGGGTAAGACAACCGATACGCTAGTATTACTTTGGCAAAGCTATCAAAAGCAAGACAATCAAGCGGTAGCTGATATTTTACTACAGTTAAATAATCACCAAAGAGACTTAATAGAGCAGCTATTAGAAGCTGATTTAAAACGAAGTGCACTTAAAACACTAAATACCGAACTTAGTGATATTGCAGAACT
Organism: Pseudoalteromonas sp. AS71; assembly: GCF_038900275.1. Classification (NCBI taxonomy): domain Bacteria; kingdom Pseudomonadati; phylum Pseudomonadota; class Gammaproteobacteria; order Alteromonadales; family Pseudoalteromonadaceae; genus Pseudoalteromonas; species Pseudoalteromonas sp. AS71. Next base: position 76,260 of record NZ_JBBMQZ010000003.1, read on the forward strand.
TGCTCAAGCTGAGCAGCTAAAAGAGGCTGCGTTACTTGCACATGGCGAATTGTGGTCAGCACGCTTACTCGCCATTTATTTACAGCAGCTAAATATTGAGGCATGTGCTCAAGATGCCCGCACTCTTTTTACCTTGAATGATGGTGAATTAATGCATGCGCAAAATGCGCAGAAATGTGGGCAGTTAATTTTTCCTAATAAAATAAATGTTGTTACTGGGTTTATTGCCGCAGATATCAATGGTGAGACTGTAACGCTTGGCCGAAATGGTAGTGACTACAGCGCAACACTACTAGCAAATTACTGTAATGCTAAGCAGGTATGTATTTGGACTGATACGCAAGGAGTGTTTAGTACTGATCCACGTAAAGTGCAAAAAGCGATTAAATACGGCAAAATTTGCCGTGGACAAGCTAATTTATTGGCTCGTTTAGGTAATCCTGTATTACATGCAAAAACACTATCGCCACTTAAAAACACAGATATTAAGCTAGCTGTTCGCAGTAGTTTTGATGTGCAAGCAAGTCCAACAGATATAGTAAAAGAAGGTTCAGCGAAGAAAAAACGTTTTATAACCACGTTGCAAAATGTTGACCTATTAATGGTTGAAGGGTTAAGTGAAGGAGAGGTTGCAAGTGTTAGTCAGCTTATTCAGCATAGCCTTCATCACTTTAACCATAATGGTGAAGTGTATCTGGTAGTGCCAGCAGCACAAACTTATCTGGTTATTAATTACTTTGCGGGTAGAGCAAATATTAGCGAGTCAAATTTAAATGGCTGCGCAATTGTAGCGCCTGAGCAAGACGTTAATACATCATGCCTACAAGCGTTAGACTTATTAAAACTCCACAGCATAAAACCTCGTTTTGTCCATCAAGATACTGGCTATACTTTATTGCTTACCGATCAATTTATAGATAGTGATATACAAAGTGCCTTACACGATAAGCTAATTAATAAAGGCCAAGAAATCGCAATTATAGTTGCGGGGCTTGGTAACGTTGGCGACGTTTTTATTAAACAGTTATCGGCACAATTTGAGCGCTTATCGGATGACTTTAGTATTAAATTAGTCGGTCTAATTCGCTCTAAAAAAATGCTGTTTAATGCAAGTGGTATTAATACGCAGCAATGGAAAACTCAATGGCAGCATGAGGCTAATAGCTATCAATCTGCAGATTTACTGAATGCTATAAATGAGCTCGATTACGAGCATAAAATTTTAATTGATATTACCGCAAGTGAACAATTTAGCTTGTTATATCCAGACTTTGTAGATAGAGACTGTCATTTAATTAGTGCTAATAAATACGCTGGAACAGCATCTACTACTTGGTATAAAGCACTTCGTAGTAATATTTTAGAACGTAATTTACATTGGCGATATAACACCAGTGTAGGCGCTGGCTTACCTATTAACTTTGCTTTGGCTGATTTGCAAAATAGTGGCGATAAAATAACACGTATAGAAGGTGTTTTCTCAGGCACGCTTTCGTGGTTATGCAGTAAATATGATGGAATTAGGCCATTTTCTGAGTTGGTACTAGAAGCTCAGAAAATGGGATTCACAGAGCCAGACCCTCGCGAAGATTTATCTGGGCGAGATATGCAGCGTAAACTACTTATTTTAGCTCGAGAGCTAGGTGTAGAGCTTGAACTTGACGATATTAGCTTATCGGCATTGATGCCTGATGAACTTGCGCTGGGAAGTTGGGATGACTTTTTAAATAAAAAAACACAGCTAGATGCATTCATTGAAGAGCATGCAGCTACAGCAAAAGCTAAAAATTCAGTACTTAGATACACGGGCTTGTTAGAAATCAAACAAGGTGAAGTAATCGCTAAAGTGGGAATAGCGTATGTGCCTAATGGCGATGCGTTAGCAAACCTTACTCCTGGTGATAATATTTTTGTCATTAATAGCAAATGGTATAGCGATAACGCATTAGTGATTCAGGGGCCAGGAGCGGGTAGGGAAGTGACCGCTGCGGGTGTGCACTCTGATTTATATTGGCTTGTTCAAAACTTAAAATAAACCTTTGGTTTAAATAAAAACGGCAGCTTAAATAAGCTGCCATTTTTGTATTACGTACATATTATTAAAATAGCTCTTCTTCTGTTTTAGTGTCTTCTTCAAATATATCGTTAGGCTGAGATAGCACATACTTTGTAGGTGCGGTGCCTTTTTCAAAATATTCAAATCGACTCGTGTAGTCATTTCTATGGCTTAATAAACCAGTAGCTAAATCAATACGAATAGAAACAAGTCCCTCAGGCGGCTCAATTGGAGCTTCGGGCTTGCCTTCAAGTGCCGCTTTCATAAATTCAACCCATGCTGGCTGTGCGGTTTTAGCGCCCGATTCAGCACCTGATATTTGGCTGCTATCTAGGTTGTTGTTATATGTAGAGCGACCAAGAGCGTTGCCCGGATTATCAAAGCCAACCCAAACTGAGGTCATCACATTACTATTAAAACCGCTAAACCAGGTATCTACTGAGTCATTAGTTGTGCCTGTTTTACCCGAAATATCGCGACGGTCTAGTGCTTGTGCTCGCCAACCGGTGCCACTCCAACCTGTTTTGTGAGCCCAGCTACCACCCCCCCAGATTGCACTATTCATAGCATCGGCAATTAAAAATGCATTCTGCTTAGAAATAATTCTCGGTGCACATTTTTTAGTTTGCTCCTCTTCACCATCACTATTATGAATTGAGAGTGCATTGAGTGTTGGCAAAGGCTCTTCGTCACAGGCAAGAGCAGGGTTTGCTTTAAACAATACATTGCCATAAGCATCTTGAATTTCTGAGATGAAGTAAGGTTCAATTAAGTGACCGCCATTGGCAAATGTACTCATGCCTCGGGCAAGTTCAAGGGGAGTAATGGAAGCACTGCCAAGGGCTAATGATTCACTGCGATTAACGTCAGCGTCTTTAAAGCCAAATTTTAGTAAGTGATCAGCTGTACGTTGTAATCCAACACCACGCAGTAAACGCACCGAAATAACGTTTTTAGACTGTGCTAAAGCACGGCGAATTCGAATAGGACCGTTGTAAACAGCGGGGCTATTTTTAGGACGCCATGCTACGCCTTGGCTTTTATCCCATTGGTTTATAGGTGCATCGTTTAATATAGACGCAAGCGTGTAGCCCTTTTCAAGTGCTGCTGAATATATAAAAGGTTTTATATTAGAACCCACTTGACGCTTAGCTTGTACCGCACGATTGTATTGGCTTTGCTCAAAGCTGTAACCCCCTACAATGGCTTTTATTCTACCGTCTTGTGGATCGAGTGAGACAATAGCGCTTGATGCTTCCGGTACTTGGCTTAATAAGAAGCTGCTATCTTCGTTTTGACGTACCCATATTTGCATACCTGGTGTTAAAATGTCGGTAGCTGCTTTTGGAGCAAAGCTTTGGCGGTAGCGAGTAATATACTTACGCGCCCATTTTAAGCTATCCCAAGTTAGCGTTGTTTGCTCACCGTTTTTAAGCAGTACCGTAGCTGTTTTACCATTAACGCTAAGCACAGCTGCTGCTTTTAAAGTGCCTAACTCATTTACGCCCTGTAATTTATTAAGTATTTGCTGCTTAGTTAAAGCCGGTTGTGTTTCAGGGTTCCATAAAATATCAGTTGGACCTCTAAAACCATGACGCATATCGTAATTGTGTAAGTTATTTACAAGTGCGTTTTGCGCTGCTTTTTGAACCTTTGATTCTACTGAGGTAAAAATTTTAAAACCTGAGTTGTAGGCTTTATCAATTCCATAACGAGAGACCATTTCGGCGCGTACCATTTCAGAGATATACGGTGCGTATAAGTTTATTTCTGCACCATGAAAATAAGCGGTTATAGGTTGGCTTGTTGCTTCGTTATATTGTTCTTGTGTTATGTAATCTTCGGTTAGTAAGCGGCCTAAAACAACATTTCGACGTGCTTTTGCACGAGTCGGGTTACGAATTGGATTTAAGGCAGAAGGTGCCTTAGGCAAACCTGCAATCATCGCCATTTGGGCAAGTGTTAAATCTTTTAGCTCTTTACCGTAATAAACTTGCGCTGCTGCACCAATACCGAAAGCACGATTACCTAATTCTATTTTATTAAGATAAAGCTCTAAAATTTCGTCTTTTGTTAATACATCTTCGATATGAAGCGCTATAAATATCTCTTTAACTTTGCGTATATATGCTTTTTCGCGTGTTAAAAAGAAATTACGAGCAAGCTGCATAGTAATAGTACTTGCACCTTGTTTTTTCTCGCCAGTAGATATAAGAACAACAGCCGAACGTACGATGCCAATAGGGTCTATGCCTATATGATCGTAAAATCGATTATCTTCTGTCGCTAGAAATGCATTAATGAGTGTTTGAGGAATTTCATCAATAGTCACTGGAATACGACGTTTTTCACCAAATTGATTGATTAAAAGCCCATCTTTAGTGAATACTTGCATAGGAGTTTGTAATTGCACGTCTTTTAAAACTTGCACACTGGGGATATCAGGTTTAACGTAGTAATAAAGACTGATCAAAGTAATCAGACCAATTAACACACAAATGATAAAAAATTGTAAAGTTCGTTTTAATAAAATCACTTATATTTCCCTAAATGGACTCCCAATTGCGAGTTTTGACTGCTAGTATATATTGATTAAAAAATGAATAATATTTTTTCATATAAAAATTATAACTTGTTTATTATTAAAACAAAGGCCAAGTTGAAACATGCTAAGTCAACTATTTCAAAAACCGTCCCAAATGATGGTAGGAATTGATATTGGATCGCACTCTATTAAGGCTGTGCTTTTACGTGAAATTGAAACTGGATTTCGACTTGAAGCACTTGCAATTGAGCCGATGCCAAAAGGCGCTATGAGTGAGCGTACAATCCAAGATATTGAAGCGATTGGTAACGTAATTACAAAATTAAGAAAAAAATTACCAAAGTCGTTAAAATTTGCGGCAGTGGCTGTTTCTGGCCAAACAGTCATCACAAAAGTGATCTTCATGGATGTATCGTTAACTGATGCTGAACTTGAGTCGCAAATTGAAATTGAAGCCGATAGTTTAATTCCATATCCTCTTGATGAAGTAAGCCTCGACTTTGAGAAGCTTTCGACGAATGAAGCCGATCCTAGTAAAATGAATGTTTTGCTTTCAGCTGCCCGTACTGAAAGTGTTGAAGCGCGTGTTGGCGCTTTAGAAGCAGCAAATTTAGAAGCTAAAATAGTTGATGTAGAAAGCTATGCATTAAGTCGTGCAATGGATGTGTATTACCAACAGTTACCTAGCGACGCATTTAATAAATGCGTGGCTGTGGTTGATATTGGTGCGGTTTTAATGCTTGTGAGCGTTGTTCAAGCTGGGGAAACAATTTATACACGTGACCAAGTTTTTGGTGGTGACCAATATACAAATAGTATCGTTGCTTATTATAATAAAGGCTTTGATGAAGCTGAGATTGGTAAAACATCAGGTGATTTACCGCCAAACTACACCTTTGAAGTATTAGCCCCTTTTCAAACTTCGTTACTTCAACAAGTGCGACGTGCGGTGCAAATGTTTTTAACAACCAGTGGCAAAGAGCAAATCGATTATATTGTATTAACGGGTGGTACATCGATGATTAAAGGTATTGACCGATTACTCATTGAAGAACTAGGTATTCACTCTGTCGTTGCTGAGCCTTTTGAAAATATGGAAATTTCTCCAAAAGTAGATCGTAATGTAATGCAACGTCACAAAACGCAGTTTGCAATTGCGACAGGGTTGGCATTAAGGAGCTTTTCAACATGCCACATATAAATCTACTTCCTTGGCGTGAATCGCAGCGCGAAGAATCGAAAAAGAAATTTGTAACTATACTTATTGGTGTCGTTATACTTTGTTTTGCGAGTATGTACTTATTAAGCTCTTTTTATAGTTCATTAAAAGACGGTCAAAACTTAAAGAATAACTATTTAAGTTCAGAAATTAGCATGCTAGATAAAAAAATTAGTGAAATTAGAAGTTTAGATAAAAGAAAAGAAAACTTACAACAGCGTATGAGGCTCATTGAAGAATTACAAAGCAGCCGTAATTTGGGTACGCAAATAATGGATGAAGTTGCCAAAATAGTGCCGGGTGGGGTTTATTTAACAAAACTCGAGCGCCGAGGTAGCCAAATTCATGTATTGGGACGCAGTGAATCTAATAACCGTTTATCAACAATGCTGCGCCAAGTACAAAGCTCATATTTACTAGAGAATCCTTCAATGCAAGGCATTGTTGCAGGCGATCAATCTTCGCGTTTACTTAGTGATTTTAATATGGAATTTTATGTAAAACCATTTGATAAAATTGGTGAGGTTAGCGATGAGCCTTGATTTTAAAGCACTGAGTGAAATTGATTGGAATGAAATAGAGCTCGATAACATTGGCGATTGGCCTATTGCAGTTAAAGCAATTTGCTGTACGTTTGTTGCCGGACTTGTATTGTTTTTTAGTTATAGCCTGTTAGTTTCTGATGAAATTGATAGTTACCACAGTGCAGTTGCGAAAGAGGTCGAGTTACGCACAACTTATCGTACTAAATACGCAGTAGCGAGTAAGCTTGAGATCTATCGTCAACAAATGATTGAAATGGAAGATAAGTTTTCACAATTATTAAAACGTTTACCTACCTCTAACGAAACCCCTGGTTTACTTGATGATTTGTCGTATGTTGGCACAACAAGTGGTCTGACTTTTTTAAAAATAGGTTGGTTACCAGAAGTCGAGAAAGAATTTTATACTGAATTACCGATTAAAATAGAAGTGATAGGAACCTACCATGAGTTTGGTGAGTTTGTGGGTAAAGTAGCTCAGTTACCACGAATTGTAAGCTTACATGACTTTTCTATTTTATCATCGGGCGATAAACAGTTAACATTTAGTGTTGTTGCAAAAACATATCGTTATGAAGAAGGAGTTAAAAAATGAAGCTCCTTCGCGTAGTACCTGTAGTAATGGTGTTTATTTTGAGTGGTTGTAATGATGATACGTCTGAGCAAAAAGAATTTATTGACCAGGTAAAAGCAAGCACAACACCAAAGGTTGAATCAATTCCTGAGCTGACAAAGTTTGAAATATTTGAGTATAGTGCTGGTCAGCTACGTAGCCCGTTTGTAGCGCCTCAGCCTGAGATAATCCAAAATAAATTAACACAAGTAAAAAACTGTTTGCACCCTGATCAAGAGCGTCGCCGCGAACCGTTAGAAAAATACCCGCTAGATAACTTAGCAATGAAAGGCACAATTGGTTCTAGTGGACAAATATGGGCATTAATAACAGCAGCTGACGCTACTTTGCATCGTGTAACGGTAGGGAATTACCTTGGTAGTTATGATGGCAAAGTAAAAACAGTAAGTAACGACTATATAGAGTTAGTGGAATTAATCCCTGATGGGTCTGGCTGTTGGAAAGAGCGCTTGACTAAATTAGAAATGTTAGAGGCGGCAACAGATGGCGCAAATTAATAATAAAAAAGGTAAAAATAGCATGCATAAGGATGTACTTTGGCTTCATCGTATTTCACGAACATTACTGGCTGCTGTTGCTTTAGTCACTGTAAATTCAGCCGTTGCAGGGCCGTTACTTTATGATGTTCGTTATAATCCATTACTTAAAGGCGAAACTGAGTTACAGCTTGTTTTTGATGAAGAGTTAACGCTTGAGCCAAAAGTTCAGGTGTTTAATAGCCCAGCCCGAATCGAAATGTTTTTTGATACCGCAGAGTTAGAGGTTGGTTTAAATGATGTTGAAGTTAATCAAGCTGGAATTAGCAGTGTTACTAATGTTTTAACTAACAGTGGTTTAAAGGTAACAGTAAACCTCGATAGATTAAAAATTTATGAAACTGAAGTTCATAACAACTTAGTATCAATACGCGTGTCTGATAATCCTCTTACAGAATCTGAAAATGAAAATGTAGCGATGGACTCAGGTGACGTAAGTGGAAATTACATCAACCGTATCCAATCAATTGATTTTAGACGTGGTGAAAAGGGCGAAGCGAAAGTACTCGTATTTTTACAAGACACTCAAGCTGCAATTGAAGTTCATGAGAGTGGCGGGAAAATTTATGCTGACTTTCATCACACCGATATTTTAGATGACCTACTTTATGAATTAGATGTATTAGATTTTGGTACTGTTGTCAGTAATATCGAGACTTTTAAAGAAGACGGATTAAGTCGTGTTGTTATTGAGCCAAACGCTCAGTTTACATTTACGTACCAGCAAATAGATAATATTTTAACGCTGACGGTAGAAAAAGATGAAACGCAAAACGCCTATTTAGATGGTGGCGTTGAGTATCAAGGTCGCCCTATGACCTTAAATTTTCAAGATATCTCTGTGCGAGCAGCACTACAAATTATTGCGGGTTATAACGATTTTAACTTAGTAACCAGTGATTCAGTGACCGGTAATATAACACTGCGCTTAGATGGCGTTCCGTGGGATCAAGCGCTTGACGTAGTACTGCGTATTAAAGGGCTAGATAAACGCATGGATGGCTCTATTTTAATGGTAGCGCCTGCAGAGGAGCTTGCAGCACGTGAAGCTAAAGATTTAAAAGCTAAACAGCAAGTTGAAGACTTAGAACCACTCTATAGTGAATACATTCGATTAAACTACGCTAAAGCCGAAAATTTTGCTGACTTATTAAAAACAGATAGGAACAGTATTATAACTGCCCGCGGTAGTGTATCGGTTGATCAGCGTACAAATACTTTATTGGTAAAAGATACTGTAAAGAGTATAGAAAACATTCGCCGGATGATAGAAACACTCGATATTCCAGTACAGCAGGTTGTAATCGAATCTCGGATGGTAACTGTGCGCGATAACGTTACTGAGGACTTAGGTGTACGATGGGGCTTTAGTGACCAAGGTAGTAGTGTTGGTATTTCAGGCTCCCTTGAAGGCGCTGAAGGTATTTATAACGCAACATCAACTACAAATGCGCCAAGCATTTCAGATCGATTAAATGTAAATTTACCTATCACTAACCCTGCGGCCAGCATTGGTTTGCATATAGCAAAATTGGCTAACGGTACGTTAATTGATTTAGAGCTAAGTGCGCTTGAAGAAGAAAATAAAGGCGAAATTATTGCTAGCCCGCGTATCATAGCGGCTAATCAGCAAAAAGCACGAATAGAGCAAGGTACTGAAATTCCTTACACTGAGTCAGCTTCAAGTGGTGCTACTACCGTAAGCTTTAAAAAAGCGGTACTAAGCTTAGAAGTAACACCTCATATCACACCTGATAATAAAGTAATTCTAGACTTAATTATTACTCAAGACACGCGTGGCGATACCGTACAAACGGGAACAGGTGAAGCAGTGTCTATTGATACCCAAGAGATTCAAACACAAGTGTTAGTTGAGAATGGCCAAACCGTAGTACTCGGTGGTATTTTCCAGCAGCAGATCATTAATACTACGAGTAAAGTGCCAATTTTAGGTGACATTCCTTACGTAGGAAGACTGTTTAAAACCACGAGTGAGTTTAATGAAAAGCGTGAATTACTTATTTTTGTGACACCAAAAATACAAATTGATTAAAATACAGTGGTTTTATGTTAACCAACGGGTGATTATTTAGATTAATTGCTCGTTATATGGCTTTTTATGCTAATTGACTTGAAATACCCCCGCAATTACTGAGATAATCCCCTCCTTAATTTTGGGGCCAGGTCGTTAGGCGGGGTTTTATTTCAAATTTTAGAGTTTGTTTGTACTAAAAGATATGGCTGAGAAACGTAATATATTTCTAGTTGGCCCCATGGGGGCTGGCAAAAGCACGATTGGTCGTCACATCGCTGACCAATTACACCTTGAATTTGTTGATTCTGATCAAGAAATCGAACGCCGCACAGGTGCAGATATTGCATGGGTATTCGATCTTGAAGGTGAAGAAGGCTTTAGACTTCGAGAAGAGTCTGTTATTGGCGATTTAACCGAGATGCAAGGTATTGTACTTGCTACAGGTGGTGGTTCAGTAATGAGCAAAGAAGTCCGAAACAAGCTTTCGGCTCGAGGTATCGTTGTATACCTAGAGACACCTATAGAGAAGCAAGTTGCACGCACGCAACGCGACAAGCGTCGCCCATTACTGCAAACTGAAGAAGCACCTCGTAACGTACTAGAGCGCTTAGCAGAAGAACGCGAGCCACTATACAAAGAAGTTGCTGATTTTGTTGTACGTACCGATGAGCAAAGCGCTAAAGTTGTTGCTAACCAAATCATCGAGAAATTAGATTTTTAAAAACCAATAATAAAGGAATAGCCAAGCATGCTTAAATTAACTGTTAATTTGGACGAGCGAAGTTATCCTATTTATATTGGGCAATCTGCACTTCAAGATAATGGCCGCCTGGTTCACCACATTGGTGATTGTCGGCCTATCATCATTACTAATGACACAATAGCGCCTTTATATTTGCAAAGGTTACTTGATTCATTAGCTGATCTAAATCCGCTATCTTTTATTATTCCTGACGGTGAGCAATATAAATCACTGGAATGGTTTGAAAAAATATCAGCATTTTTACTACAAAATAACTGTGGCCGAGATACGTGTTTAATTGCGTTAGGTGGTGGTGTTGTAGGTGACCTAACTGGTTTTGTTGCGGCTTGTTATCAGCGCGGCGTACCGTTTATTCAAATACCAACGACAGTGCTTTCACAGGTTGATTCATCGGTAGGTGGAAAAACGGCAGTAAATCATCCGTTAGGTAAAAATATGATAGGGGCATTTTATCAGCCTCAAGCGGTTTTTATTGATACGCAAACATTACACACTCTACCTGCACGAGAGTTTGCAGCAGGTATGGCTGAAGTAATTAAGTATGGTCTGATTTACGATACCGAATTATTTGAATATTTGGAGCTAAATGTAGCTAATTTGCAGCAACTAGATGAAGCATGCTTACAGCATATCATTTTTAGATGTTGTGAAATAAAAGCGCTTATAGTTGCTCAAGATGAAAAAGAACACGGCTTACGAGCTTTGTTAAACCTAGGCCATACATTTGCCCATGCAATTGAGGCACAGATGGGTTATGGCGTTTGGTTACACGGCGAAGCTGTTGCAACAGGAATGGTATTAGCAGCTAAACTTGCCAAGACACGCCAAGATTTAAGCGCAAGCGAAGTTGATCGAATTATTAAGCTGCTTGAGCTATATAATTTACCAACAGAAATTCCAAAGCAAATGACTAGCGAGCAGTTTTTAACGCATATGCGTAAAGACAAAAAGAATAAAAAAGGCACTATCCGCTTTATTCTACCTACCCAATTTGGCCAGTGTGCATTAGTTGATAATGTATCTGATGATCAAGTTAGAGACTTAATCGAGCAGTAAATGCAGTCACAAATTTTACCAAGCCGTGCGGCTTTGGTGGATAGAATCGCACTGCAATTTGAGTACGGGCAAAATTTAATTGTTTTACTTGGCACTTCTGGGCTAGGTAAAAGTTATATGCTCGAAACCTTCATTACAGATAAATACAACGACTTTAATAAAGCCTTCGTGCAAGTAAGTGCACAAATGACTGACGCTCAGCTAATGAGTGAGTTATTAGAACAAAGCTTTAACTCCCCCCTGATCGATCATAACTTAAGTTTACCTGAAAACTATTACCAGTTGCTCCAGCAACAACCATGTGGGCCATGTTTATGGGTACTTGATGGCGGTAGGCAATTATCTGATGAGATGTTAATTGAGCTTGAGTTACTTTCTAAGAACAGCCCAAATACGCTATATATAATAATAGCTTCACAGTCTAAGCTGCCTTTAAACAACGCTGTTGAAATTTACTTGGAGCCGCTAACGCTTCGAGAAAGTAAGATGTTATTACAATGGTATTTTTCAGACTTACCTTATGATGAAGACCCTGTTTTTAGTACTTTTTTAGCTGAGGCTCAAGGTAATCCCAGTTTATTGCTTGCTTGGCAACCTAGTGAGCACATAGCCGATATTATCGTTAAGGACAAAGTATCTTGGCGATTGCACCTATTGATTTTGATGTTGCTGATTATGCTTTTAATTATTGGGCTACTTTATAAGTCGGATATGACACAGTGGTGGCAACAGTATTATCAGCAGGAAGAAACACAAGTCGTAAATACAGCAATATCTGTAGAGCAAGTAAGTGAGCCGGTTATAAAGAAAAATGACCCAGTAGCGAGCCTAAATAAACCAAAAGTAGTTGAGCAACCTATTAAGCTAGAACGCGAACACATTAATGATGTGCCTGCGATCATGCAAAGCCTTACCGAGTCTGCCAACTCCGTTAACGTACTAGACAGTGATGTTGATGTTAGTACTAATAATAAAAGCAGTGTATCAAGTGAGGTTAAATCTGAAGCTCTAAAAGTAAATACAGCAGAGCAAACTCAGAGTAGCCAAGATAATATATGGTACATGCAGCAAACAGATACAAATAGTGTTATTCAATTATTAGCCGTAACTCAGCAGGAAGTTAGCGATAGCTTTATTGCTCAATTCAATCTACAGCAGCAAACTCATACTTACCAAACGAAGCGAAATAATAAAATATGGTGGGTTGTTACATTTGGTAGTTTTGGAAGTATAAACGAAGCAAAATCAGCAATGGATACTTTATCTGCTGGGGTTAAAAAAAATAAACCTTTCTATAAAAAAATTAGTAAAATAAAGCAAGAAATAGCACTCGTAGATCAGTAAAACACACTACTTTAGTGTAAAATCGCGCAACACCAGATTGAAGTAAAGAGCCAATGCAACAAAAGAGTAGAGCCTTCCTTAAATGGGCCGGCGGAAAATACAGCCTAGTTGAAAACATTAATGCGCGATTAAACCAAGCTAGCAAGCATGCTGATACGTTGGTTGAACCTTTTGTTGGTGCAGGCTCTGTGTTTTTAAATAGTGACTTTAAACACTATATTCTCAACGATATAAATGCAGACTTAATTAACTTATACAAAGAGCTTAAAAGCTCCCCGGATGAGCTCATTAGTGATGCTAAAAAGTTATTTGTTGATTTGAATAATCACGCAGATGCTTATTACGAATATCGTGTGCAGTTTAATCAAAGCCGTGATGTATATGAACGTTCAATATTGTTTTTATACATGAACCGCCATGGTTACAACGGACTGTGCAGATATAACCTAAAAGGTATTTTTAATGTGCCTTTTGGTAAATATAAAAAGCCTTATTTTCCTGAAAAAGAAATGTATTTTTTTGCTGAAAAAGCACAAAAAGCAACCTTCACCTGTTTAGATTACGATGACGTTTTTAAGTTAGTGCCTAACAATGCTGTTATTTATTGCGACCCGCCTTATGTACCATTAAGTAAAACAGCTTCTTTTACGTCTTACGCTAAAGGGGGGTTTAATTTAGATGATCAGGCTAATTTGGCTAATTTGGCTGAGAAGGCTGCCTTTGAAAATGATACACCAGTACTCATTTCCAATCACGATACCGTATGGACTCGAAAAATTTATAGCCAAGCATCACTTGACCAAATTCAAGTAAAGCGCACTATTAGCCCCAAAGGTGGCTCTAGAAATAAAGTTGACGAGTTGATGGCTATGTATTTAGCACCCAAGCAACCACTGCGTAAATTGCGATAACAAAAGCAATAAATAGTACAATCGCAATTAGGATGATAGAGATAGGAGAGTGTTGTTTAAAATCGACTTGGCGTTTATTTTCAGATTGAACACCAAAAAATGCTGCTAGTACACTTTGCAACGCACTAAAAAGTTGCAGCATTATTTAAAATAAAGGTTTTAAAGATGGAGTGTTTTTAGAATCTTCTGAGCTAGAAAGTAGCTCTAGTAAATCGAGGTAATGAAACTGAGCACTACGGCTATCGCCAGCTAACCATGAAAACCACGATGACTCTTCTTCAACTTTAATACACGTAGTTAATGTGTTTTGAACACTTACCACTTGTGTATTATGACAATTACCCACTGAGCTTAATTCTTGCTCAGAGCTTGAACCAAAGCTAAACGCCCCGATAAGCAGTAATGCCGACGCAATTAATATCCCAGTTTTAAAAGCACGCATGATGAAATCCAATAATTTGTTACTTTTTAATCATAGCAAATATTGATTAAATATCAAACTTAAAGTTACCTGAAATAGAGGCTATTACGCCATATTACTTGGGTAACATCTTCAATTAAGTTACATTAACGCAATACACTATTTATTGATGGAGTTAATCATGTTTAACCCAGAGCAAAAATATTTAATAGCCCCTTCTATTTTGTCTGCTGACTTTGCAAAGTTAGGCGAAGATGTTGATAAAGTTCTCGATGCGGGCGCTGACGTGGTTCATTTTGATGTAATGGATAATCACTATGTACCTAATCTCACAATTGGTCCTATGGTGTGTAAAGCACTCAGAGATTACGGCATTACAGCACCTATCGATGTGCATTTAATGGTTAAGCCTGTAGATAGTCTTATTCCATTATTTGCAGAGGCGGGTGCATCAATTATTACCTTTCATCCTGAAGCCAGTGAGCATGTTGACCGTACAATACAGTTAATTAAAGATCACGGCTGTAAAGCAGGCTTAGTGTTTAACCCAGCAACAAGCCTAAGCTATTTAGACCATGTTATTGATAAGCTCGATACCATTTTGCTAATGTCGGTAAACCCAGGTTTTGGTGGGCAAAGTTTTATCCCTCATACGCTTGAAAAATTACGCCAAGCAAAACAGCGTATTATTGAATCAGGTCGAGAAATTCGCTTAGAGGTTGATGGGGGTATTAAAGTCGATAATATTGCAGCAGCAGCACAAGCGGGTGCTGATATGTTTGTTGCAGGTTCAGCTATTTTTAATCAACCAGATTACAAAGTGGTGATTGATCAAATGCGCAAACAGCTTGGAAGTGTTAAGTAATGAAGTACGATGTCGCCTTATTTGATTTAGATGGTACCTTGGTTGATAGTGTTTACGACTTGTATATTGCTATTAATTTAACCTTGAGTGGTCTTGCTTTCCCTATTGTTAGCCAACGCTTGGTGGAAAGTTGGGTCGGTAATGGTGTTGAAGTCCTCGTTAAACGCGCTTTGAGTGGCGATATGCAAGTGAGTGAACATCTAGATGAGTCACTTAGTGGTAAAGCAATATTAGAGTTTTATAAGCACTATGAACAACAAGTTGGTGAGTATAGTGTTTTGTACCAACATGTAGAAACAGGGCTTGCAGCACTTCGTGGTATGCCTAAAGCATTAATCACTAATAAGTCTCGAATATTTACAGAAAAATTACTCGATAAACTGGCACTAACGAGTCATTTTGATGTGATTGTATGCGGTGACGACATGGCAAAAAAACCATCGCCAGAGCCATTGCTATTTGCCTGCAAAAAACTAAATGTCCAGCCTAATAAAGCAATAATGATAGGTGATTCTAAAAGCGATATACTTGCAGCTAAAGCCGCGAATATAGACGTGATTGCACTTAGTTATGGCTATAACCAAGGTGAAAATCTTGAGGATTATAATCCACAGTACCTATGCGATCACTTCTTAGATATAATACCTGTTCTAACGCAGCGTTAAATATTATTAATTAAGCCAAATAAAGGAAAATCATGAGTAAACCAGTAGTTTTAAGCGGCATTCAGCCAACCGGTGGTATGACAATAGGCAACTATGTTGGCGCTATTAACCAGTGGCTAAAGTTACAGGAAGACCACGAAAGTTTCTTTATGTTAGTAGACTTACACGCTATTACAGTTCGCCAAGAGCCTGAATTACTGCGCTCTCGAGTGTTGGATGGTATTGCTCTTTACGCGGCATGTGGCATTGACCCTGAAAAATCTGCTTTATTTGTACAATCACAAGTACCTGAGCACGCACAGTTAGCGTGGGTATTAAATTGTTACGCGCAAATGGGTGAGCTTAATCGAATGACTCAGTTTAAAGACAAGTCATCTAAGCATGCAAATAACGTAAACGTAGGCTTATTTTCATATCCGGTATTGCAAGCTGCGGATATTTTATTATATCAAGCTGATCAAGTACCCGTCGGTGAAGATCAAAAGCAACACTTAGAGCTGACTCGCGATATAGCAACACGCTTTAATAATTTATACGGCGACGTATTTAAATTACCAGAGCCGTACATTCCTGAGTTTGGTGCACGCGTAATGAGCTTGCAAGATCCACTTAAAAAGATGTCTAAGTCTGACGAAAACCCAAATGGTTACATTATGTTATTAGATGAGCCTAAACAAATTGTGAAGAAGCTTAAAAAAGCAGTAACTGATTCAGACGAACAAGCACGTATTTATTTTGATCGCACAGAAAAGCCGGGTGTATCAAACTTGCTTACTTTATTAAGTGTTGCAACTAAGCGCTCAATAGAAGACCTAGTGCCTGAGTATGAAGATAAAATGTATGGCCATTTAAAGAAAGATACAGCAGATGCAGTTGTAAACATGATTGAGCCAATTCAAGCTCGCTTTAAAGAGATCAGAGAAGATCAAAGCCTACTTAATAGCATAATGAAATCAGGTGCTGAAAAAGCCAGTGTACGTGCTGAGAAAACATTAAAATCGGTATACGATGCGCTTGGTTTTATTCCTCGCGGGTAAGTTTATTACAATAAAAAAATGCCGCTTGTTAGCGGCATTTTTTATATAGCACATATCAACATGATAGACCCAAATAGAAACAGTAGCGATATCGCTAGTTTGTCTGTTTTATCCATTATTCAGCCCCTCTTACTGTTATATCCGCCGTGCTATCAACACTGACTAAAGAAACGCTGTAGCCTTTGTTTTCAAGTAAGGTAAGTAAACTATCTTGTCCTGCAAGGTGGCCAACTCCAACAAGTACAAACTCATTTTTGTCGTTGTTAAACATGGCTTCTACTTTTGGTAACCAATCATTATTTCTATCTGTAATGAGTTGTTTATAGCTATTCGGATCATTTTTCTGCATACCTTCAAGTGCCACTTTATTCAGTGTGTCTGTATCACCTTTGCGCCAGGCAGCTAAAAGTCCTTTAAACATATCGCCATAGTTGTGAAGCTCAGCTAAGTTACGTTTAATGAAATCGTTTTCGTTGCCTTGACCCATTGTTTTATAAAGCTCTAACTGAAATTCCATTGTTTCTAAGTAATTTTTTGTTTTGTTATCTTCAGTCGCTTTTTTAGTAAAATAAGCATCAACCCCTTCACCCATTAAGTTTTGCTTTTGAAGCTCCATCGACATTAAAACAATACTCACCATAGCAGGGCGAAAACCATCTAACTTAGCTAGGTTAGCGCCAAACTCGCTAAGCTTATTTTCAAGTGAAGCTTTAACCTGGGGTTCTAGCTTTTGACTCAACGTTTCGTTATTTGTATACGATAGCGCACCTAGCATTTGCATTTGTGCGTTGGTGTCGGATGGGTCAGGTAACGGTGCTTCTAAAATAATTGTATCTGCTTGTTCATAAGCATGGTTAAACTCAGCGGGCAGTGGCATTTCAGCTTTAGGTAGTATGTGAACTGTACCGCCAATAAATAGTGAGTCATTGCCATTACTTACTTTCCATACAGAGCTTTGAGCCTGTGCTGTATTTGCTAAAAGGCTGCAACTAAGTAATACGCTGGCAGATACTAATTTTTTTGTGAATTTTTTCATGATAATTCCTTAATATAACTTTTAATTTTATTATTTTTAGTTCGATAACACATTGCTGAAATATGCAGTGATTGACGATGTTACCTTTGAAAGATTTTTATCAATTTGCGAGTTTATTTTGCTCATTGAAGAGTCAAGCTCAGCTGATATTTTTTCATCCAGTGAAGAAAGTAACGTTTGTGTATCAACATTATTTTTTAAAGACTCAGAAGCGTCTATTTTGTTTGTTTTTTGTAGTTTTTGATTAGCAGGGTTAATTACCTTTATGCTTTCACCAATCATGCATTTCTCAAAATTATTTTGAACGGTGTCTTGTTTAGTGTCAGCTGCAATAACTGAAGTAGTATTAAAAGCAGTTGCTAGTAGTAAAGCCGGTAGTACTTTTTTCATTGTGCTGTTCATAATTAAACCTTTTATATTTTTAAATGCAGCCAATTTAGAATCACAAATGATTTTCTACTAAGCTGCTTGTTGATGACGGTTTAAAGAATATCGCTGAATTTATTAAGAGTCGCTTATCTAGTTATGAGCAATTAATAGATAAGGTTTTAAAGGTAAATAATTGTTTTAATTTAGTATGTTAGCTTCAAACATTATAATGCTAATATAAGGTTTAAAATGCTTTTCTATAAAATAAAGTGTAGATGTGATACGGTTTATAAAAATAAAAATACGTAAAGACTATGAATTATCAAATCGGACCTTGGCAATTTATTAGTAATCGCTGTGTGATTACTTCAAACTATTTAGAAAGGGAATTAGATCCACTTTTAGTAAAGTTATTACTCCACTTTATAGATAAGCCTCAACAAATCGTTTCCCGCCAAGAGCTTATTGAGAGTGTGTGGCAACAGAGCTTTGTTGATGATAATGCGATTAACCGTGCAATCTCAGAGTTAAGAAAGCAGCTTGCCCACCCAATTGAAAAAGCACCGCTTTTAAAAACGCATTACCGTAAAGGGTATAGCCTAACAGTAATACCTGAACGTTTAACGCAAGCAAATGTTTCTAAAGAGTCTACAAATATTTTTCCTGACTCAACGGGTATTTCTGCCAAAAATGAAGAAGTAGCTACTGCAACTATTTCGCAACCGGTTCAAAGAAAGAATAGTAAAAAGTTTTTGATTTATTCTTTATTCGTCATTATTTGCCTGTGCTTTTTAATATGGTTTGGGTTGTTTTTTATTAATGCACCTTCTAGTGAAAAGATTAAACAGATCACGGTTAATAAGGTAGCAAGCACGTGGAATATAGGCAGTGAGGTTCACCCTGAGATGTCTTCAGATAAACAATATTTAGCTTATACAAATGTTGAACCTGAAAATGACGTAATGCATGCATTTGTAAAGCGACTATCTGATCAAAGGGAAGTTGAAATTACCTATCCTGGCTTTCAAGTATCTATTTTATCGTGGCAGTTAAATCAGCGCTCTGTGTTGTTACAAGCGACCAACTTAAAGCAGCAAAAGTGTGAAATGGTACTCGTCGATTTAAGCCAATTTCCTGTTATAGGAGAGGCTACCTTAATTAAAAAGTGTGACCTTAGATACACAGGTTATGCGCAAGTAGACGAAAGTGGTGAGCATATTTATTACACCGAATATAAAAATGAGCATGAGGGTTCAGGTTTATATAAATATGATTTAGAACTTAAAAAAGAATTCATAGTGATCCCACCACCAGGCGTCATGTATGGCGTAATCATGCCTCGTTTATCTCATTCTGGTAGTAAAATAGCATATGTACTTAGTCAAAAGGGTAAGCCTTTTTCTGTATTTAGTTACAACTTTGAAACCCATGAAACTAAGCGGTTATTTAAAGCAAAGAAAAGCGTAATTAGCTTCGCGTTTGACTGGCTTGCAGACGATAAAGGCGTGATTGTTTTTGAAGGCTCTGAGCTTTCAACCATAGTGTTTGATAAAAATAATATTATTAAGCGCACACTAACGGTTACTCCAGCAATTTCACCTTATTATATTGCAGTTCAATCTGCTAATAGCCTTTTTTACTCAGCAAATAAAACACAAGCATTTTCGTTAATTAAAGCGACTAATCTTTTTAGCGATGCTCCTGAGTATGAGGCACTCTACAAAAGTGATGAAGACGACTACATCATTGCAGAAGTAATTAATGAGAAAGGACCAGCGCATATTTTTGTATCCGAGCGCTCTGGCAGCAGTCAGTTGTGGTTATCTCAAAACGGACTTACAAAGCAGCTTAGTAACTTTACTTATGAAGGGAAATCTAACTTTGCTATTGGTGGACTAAGGGTATCGAGTAAGCAAGATCGGGTTTTATTAAGAGTTAATAGTGATATTGCATTTTTTGACGTTATGTCGAACAAGCTCTATACCATAGCTGAGTTTAAAGGGCGAAAGATACTAAACTATGTATGGTCTAAAGATAATGAAAGTATAATTTATTTAGAGCGAAGCGGTTCAGAAAATCTATTTGGTCAGTTTAATTTATTAACGCGAGACACAACTATATTTGAGGATATTAAAGCCAATAAATTAATTTCAGGTGCTGACGGTACTAACTATGCAATTACTAATAATCAGTTAATTAAATTATCAAATAAACAGAATTGGGAATTGCCTAAAGACGCGCGACAAGCACAAATTTTTGCCATTAATGGAAATTACCTTTACTACTCTGATGCAATTTCAAGAGTTGCTCGGCTTAATTTAGAAGATAAAACAGTACAAGATGTACATGTGGATTTTAAACCTATCGCATTTTTTATTAGTGATAACAATCATATTTTCTTTACAGCATCAAAATATAAAGACATGCAAATAATACAGATAAGTTGGAATGACTAGGGCGTGTCTATCTTTCTAGATTAAGTTTGTAGCAGTGTGTTGTTTTTCTTTAATAGCATTTTCGATTGTTATACCAATTCGCTTAATTAAGAGATCTATTTTGAGGGTGGAAAAACGTGTTGATAGCTAGGCAAAAAATTCGCTATTTAGTTGTCTAAATGAGAATTTTTTAACACAGGTAGCGACACGTTTAGCCCCGCAAAATGATTAAGTATTATTGCGGATTGGTATTATGTTGATAAATGAAAGTTAGAGCAAAAAAATAGCGAGAAGTGAGTCTTCTCGCCATTTTTAATTAAGTGTAATCTCGACGGTTAAATAACTTTAATGCCGATTGATTTGTCAAAACTTAACCTCTATTTATTTAATAGAGGTTTTAAGTAATGCCCTGTATGTGAACGCTCACATTCGGCTACTTCTTCTGGTGTGCCTGCAATGAGTATTTCACCACCGCCAGCACCGCCTTCAGGTCCTAAATCGATAACCCAGTCTGCTGTTTTAATAACATCGAGGTTGTGCTCAATAACAACAATTGTATTGCCGTGATCGCGCAGACGATGAAGTACAACAAGCAGCTGTTCAATATCAGCAAAGTGTAAGCCTGTTGTTGGTTCATCTAATATGTAGAGCGTTTTACCTGTATCACGCTTTGATAGCTCGCGCGCTAATTTTACACGTTGCGCCTCACCACCTGAAAGAGTAGTAGCGGCTTGTCCTAAACGAACATACGATAAACCGACGTCCATCAGCGTTTTAAGTTTACGGGCAATAGCCGGTATTTTATCAAAGTAATCATGAGCGTCTTCAACAGTCATCTCAAGCACTTGGTGTATGTTTTTACCTTTGTATTGTACTTCGAGCGTTTCGCGGTTATAGCGTTTGCTCTTACATACATCACACGGTACATACACATCAGGCAAAAAGTGCATTTCAACTTTAATTAAGCCGTCACCTTGGCAGGCTTCACAGCGTCCGCCTTTAACGTTAAAGCTAAAGCGACCTACTTTGTAGCCACGTGAGCGCGCTTCTTGCGTACCTGCAAATAACTCACGAATACCGGTAAATATACCTGTGTAGGTTGCCGGATTTGAACGCGGAGTACGACCAATCGGGCTTTGATCAATATCGATCACTTTATCAAAATGATCTAAACCGCTAATTGATTTATACGGTGCCGCTTCGGCTGTTGTTGCGCCATTTAACTCTGTATGAGCAAGTTTAAATAAAGTGTCGTTTA
Organism: Pseudoalteromonas sp. AS71; assembly: GCF_038900275.1. Lineage (NCBI taxonomy): Bacteria > Pseudomonadati > Pseudomonadota > Gammaproteobacteria > Alteromonadales > Pseudoalteromonadaceae > Pseudoalteromonas > Pseudoalteromonas sp. AS71. Next base: position 97,987 of record NZ_JBBMQZ010000003.1, read on the forward strand.
TTAGCGTTGATTTACCTGAGCCCGATACACCTGTCACACAGGTCATTAAACCAAATGGGATTTTTAAATCCACATTTTTAAGGTTATTACCCGTAGCACCAAATAGCTCTAGCCACTTGTCGTTTGTTGGATGACGTTCTTTTGGTATTTCTATTCTACGTACGCCAGATAAAAATTGGCCCGTAACAGACTCTTTGCTTGCTAAAATATCGTCGCGTGTACCTTGAGCAATAATATGCCCACCATGAACACCCGCGCCTGGGCCAATATCAATAATATGGTCAGCGGCACGAATAGCATCTTCATCGTGCTCTACTACAATAACGGTGTTACCTAAGTCGCGTAAATGGACCAGTGTTTGTAGCAAGCGGTCGTTATCGCGTTGATGTAATCCAATAGATGGCTCATCTAGTACGTACATTACACCTACAAGACCGGCACCAATTTGACTGGCTAAGCGGATACGCTGAGCCTCACCACCTGATAGTGTGTCGGCGCTACGTTCAAGTGATAAGTAATTTAGGCCAACGTTAATTAAAAACGATAAACGGTCGCGAATTTCTTTTAGTATTTTTTCAGCTATTTGGCCTTTTTGTCCGGTTAGCGTTAACCCTTCAAAAAATTCCATAGCTTCACCAATACTCATGCACGTGATTGCAGGTAAGTTGGTTTGCCCAATAAATACATTTCGAGATTCTTCGCGTAAACGCGAGCCATTACAGCTAGGACATGCTTGGCTTGTTTGGTATTTAGCAAGTTCTTCGCGTACAGAGTTTGACTCGGTCTCGCGGTAGCGGCGATTCATGTTATTTAAAACGCCTTCAAACTCATGGTTACGCGTAATTAAATCGCCACGGTCGTTGCGGTAATTAAACGCAATTTTAGTGCTACCAGAGCCATCTAAAATAATTTTTTTCGAGTCGCTGTCTAAATCTTGATAAGGCACGTCTAAATCAAAATTGTAATGATCCGCAACGGCTTGTAGCATTTGATAGTAATAAAAGCTGCGTTTATCCCAGCCTTTAATTGCACCGCCAGCAAGGCTTAACTCTGGGTTATGCACTACGCGATTAGGATCAAAATATTGACGTATCCCTAAACCATCACAGGTTTGGCACGCACCAGCAGGGTTATTAAACGAAAACAAACGCGGTTCTAGTTCAGTCATTGCATAGCCACAAGTAGGGCAGGCAAAGTTTGCTGAAAATAGAATTTCTTCAGCGCTGCTATCATCCATGTATGCTACATGTGCAACGCCATTAGACATTTCAAGTGCGGTTTCGAACGATTCTGCTAGGCGTTGTTGTAAGCCATCTTTTACTTTAAATCTGTCTACAACTACTTCTATAGTATGTTTTTTATGAAGCTCAAGTGTTGGTGGATCAGACAAGTCACATACTTCACCATCTATACGGGCGCGAATATAACCTTGGCTCGATAGCTGTTCTAATAACTTAACATGCTCACCTTTACGCTCTTTTACTATAGGCGCAAGCAGCATTAATTTACTGCCCTCAGGCAGTGCCAAAACAGTATCTACCATTTGGCTCACTGTTTGCGCAGTAAGTGGTAAATCATGTGTAGGACATCGTGGTTCGCCAACGCGGGCAAACATAAGTCGTAAATAATCGTAAATTTCGGTAATAGTACCCACCGTAGAGCGTGGGTTGTGAGACGTTGATTTTTGCTCAATAGAAATTGCAGGAGAAAGGCCTTCGATGTGATCTACATCAGGCTTTTCCATAAGCGATAAAAATTGTCTTGCATACGCAGAGAGTGATTCAACATACCGGCGTTGTCCTTCTGCATAAAGTGTATCAAATGCAAGTGATGACTTCCCCGAACCAGATAGACCAGTAATAACTATTAATTTATCACGTGGGATGGTTAGGCTGATGTCTTTTAAATTATGCGTACGGGCGCCTCGGACTTCAATGTTTTCCATGCTATCTCGTTTATTACCAAAATTATTTACTCAGTATCGCATAATACGAAGCAATATTAATCCTTGATCAATGAAAAATCCTTACTTATAGGCGATTAATTATTGCCAAGCTTATGGTAGAATCCCAACCTCAATTTTTCATAGAGTAAGATCACGCAGATAATGACCGCATCTTCACTTAATTCACGAGAAAAACGCGCCGCAGTATCGCTGGCGAGTGTGTTTGCATTTAGAATGCTCGGCTTGTTTATGCTGATGCCTGTATTGGCTATTTATGGACAATCGCTTGAAGGTTTTTCGCCTATTTGGATTGGTTTTGCCATTGGTGCGTATGGTTTAACGCAAGCCGTATTGCAAATACCTATGGGTCGCTTATCCGATAAAATTGGTCGTAAAAAGGTTATTGTTGGTGGCTTAGTCGTATTTGCTATTGGCTCTGTAGTTGCTGCATTAGCTGACTCTATTCAAATGGTTACCGTAGGCCGCGCTTTACAAGGTATGGGCGCAATAGCCAGTGCGCTACTTGCGTTTGCCTCAGATTTAAGCCGCGATGAGCAGCGACCAAAAGTAATGGCTGTTATTGGTATGAGCATAGGAATGAGCTTTGCCTTTGCTATGTTACTTGGGCCAATTGTTGCTGCTTCGTGGGGTATTGCTGGTGTATTTTGGTTGACTGCTATTTTAGCTGTTTTTGGTATATTTATAGTGACCATGCTAGTGCCAAATGCGGTAAATAAAGCACCCAAAGGTGATACATTAGCAAGCTTTAGTGATATTAAAAAACTAATTAAACATCCGCAGTTAGCACGATTAAATGCAGGTGTATTGCTACTGCATTTAACACTAACCACTATATTTGTCGTACTGCCGAGTCAGTTAATTAAAGATGGCTTGGTTGCAGACCATCACTGGTATTTATATATTCCAGTGCTATTTTTAGCATTCTTATTAATGGTACCAATAATGATTGTAGCCATTAAAAAAGAGAAAGAAAAACAAGCATTTATTGGCTCAGTAGCCTTGTTAACTATTAGTATATTAGCAATGTCGGTATGGGTTAATAGTGTAGTAGGCATTGCTGTGTGTATGCTGCTTTATTTTGTGGCGTTTAACTTTTTAGAGGCCACTATGCCTGCGCTTGTATCGCGAATAGCACCTGCAAGCCAAAAAGGTTCAGCAATGGGTGGCTACTCATCTAGTCAGTTTTTAGGCGCCTTTTTAGGCGGTATGTTAGGTGGTTATGTAGCACAAACGACAACGACGCAAGCTGTGTTTGCGGCAGCGGCACTTGTTGGGTTAATATGGCTTATTATTGCGTGGAAAATGCAAGTCCCACCCAAAAGTAAAGTTATTAGTTTAATGACCAAATTAGATTCTGAAGAGCATGCTCAAACACTTGCTTCTCAGTTAGTTGCTTTACCTGGCGTAATAGAAGCAACTGTGGTTCGCGATGAAAGTCGCAGCTATTTAAAGATTAATGATAAAGAATTTGACCTAGACCAAGCGCGTAAAGTCGCTGGTTTAATCTAACATTTATAGGAGATGGTTCCATGGCACGCGGTGTGAACAAAGTAATTTTGGTTGGTAATTTAGGGCAAGATCCTGAAGTTCGTTATATGCCTAACGGTAACGGTGTAGCAAATATTACCTTAGCAACTTCGGATAGCTATAAAGATAAAAACACTGGCCAAATGGTTGATAAAACTGAGTGGCATCGTGTTGTATTCTTTGGCAAATTAGCTGAAATTGTTGGTGAATATTGTCGTAAAGGTTCACAAATTTATGTTGAAGGTAAACTTCAAACACGTAAGTGGACCGATCAACAAGGCCAAGAAAAATACACAACTGAAATTGTAGTTGACGGATTTACAGGTCAAATGCAAATGCTTGGCGCACGCGGTGGCGATCAGCAAAGCGGTGGTTATCAAGGTAATCAAGGTGGCCAACAAGGTGGTGGTTACCAAGGTAATCAGCCGCAAGGTGGCCAACAAAGTGGTGGTTACGGTCAAAATAACCAAGGTCAAGGCGCACAGCAAGGTGGCTATAATCCACAGCAACAAGCCGCACCAGCAGCACAACCAAAACCGGCTCCAGCACCACAGCAGCAAAGTAATCAATATCAGCCGCAGGGTGGTTATGCACCACAGCAAAAAAGTGCACCACAACAGCAAGGTGGCTTCGCTCCTAAACCGCAAAACGCCCCACAAGGTGGTGCATCAAACCCAATGGAACCGACCATTGATTTTGACGATGATATCCCGTTCTAGTGTCCCAACCTTTACAGTGTAAAGATGTATTATAGAAAAGCCCCGTTCATACGGGGCTTTTCTATACGGGTTGTTTAGTGAGGGCACCCAAGAACTATCAATGAATATCGTCATTAAGCAATAAAATGAAATAGTATTAGTAAGCATGTTAAATTATGGTGAAATTTACATTATCTTTAATTGATATATATATCGTTAACACTTACCATTAAAAGACTTTTACCTTGATTGCACAATGAGAAACATGAAAACTAATATCTTATTTTTATTTCTTGTTTTTCTATTTTTGAGTCCAATTTCAAACGCTCAATCTTCTTCAAATGTTACTCATGTTTTATTTATAAATTCAACAAACCAAGATATGCCTTGGCACAAAAGTGTTGATTCTGGACTGCGTAAAAAACTTATAGAACGTTCTTTTAGTTATGAACTCTTCGTTGAAAATATGGATGTAAACCGCTTTGATGAAGCAAATCAAAAACAGTTAATGAAGGACTACCTTAAGCAAAAATATAAAAATAAGCACATAGATATCATTGTTACTCAGTCGCCTTCTGCAGCTGTACTTTTATCGCAATTAGATGATTTTTTTATAAATGCTCCAAGAATATATTTAGAACCAGGCGCTCAATTTAGTTTACCTGAAAGCACCAATGGAGCAGTGATCCAAGCTAAATTAGACTACGCGCAAGCAACAGCAAGCGCTGTTAATTTAATGAAGCCTAAAAAATTAATCGTTATATTAGATACAAAAAATGATATTGGGATGAGCTTTTATCGAGGGCTATTTTCGGTTATTAACCGTGACTTTTCGTATTTAGACGTAGAAAAGTGGTTTGATCTTTCAATGCCAGAGCTACTCACTAGAATAAAAAATGCGCCAGATGATTCAATTATATTGTTTACACCCATTTTCAGGTATTACGATAATAAATCTCTTAGCCCTTATCAGCTAGTAGAGCGATTAGCTGAAGCAAGTTCAGCTCCCGTTTTTAGTTATTGGGAGGTACTATTAGGTTCAGGTGTTGTTGGTGGGTATGTGTTGTCGGGTGAAAAAATAGGCGCACGTATTGCCGATTCGATAATTTTATACAATGAAAATAAAAGCCTAAGTGCAATCAGTGGTGAAGAACTAAGTGTTTATGCTTACGATTGGCGTCAATTAAACAAGTTCGATATAGCTTCACAAAGCTTGCCAGAGAAGTCGATTGTATCTTATTACGAGCCAACCTATTTTGAGCAAAATAAAACATTGATTTACAGCGCTACTGCGATTATCTGTATTCTTAGCAGCTTTTTAGTTTTCGTATTGTTTTTAAATCAACGCCGCATCCAACTTTTAAAAGAGCTTGATGAAGAAAAGCAAAGATTAGAGTCTCGCGTTGATCAGCGTACTGAAGAACTGTTGCAAGCCAAAGACGAGGCCGAAAAGCTGACATCCGCTAAGTCTGAATTTTTAGCAAATATGAGTCATGAAATTAGAACGCCTATGAGTGGGATTATTGGCTTAACCAACATTTTGCTCGAAAAAGGTTTGCCTGGGGAATATGAACATTATTTAAATAAAATTAAATATTCTTCAGATCAACTCCTTGTAGTTATTAACGATATTTTAGATTTTTCAAAAATTGAGTCTGGAAACATTAACCTTGAAGAATTTCCTTTCTCTGTAAATTCGGTTGTTGACTACATCAAAGCAACTTTTGATGAGCTAGCTCAAAGCAAAGGGATCACATTTGATATTGTCATTGGTGAAGAGGTCAAGCTCAATTTAATTGGTGATGTAGTTCGAATAAACCAAGTACTGCTAAATTTATGCTCTAACGCAATTAAATTTACTACACAGGGCTTTGTATCGGTATTAATAGAATCAAAAAGATCATTAGCCGATCCTAAGAGTGTTTGTTTGTATTTTATTGTTAAAGATTCAGGTATTGGCATTGCCGAGCAAAGCCTTGCCGGTTTATTTGAATCTTTTACTCAAGCTGACAGCTCTACAACCAGGAAGTTTGGCGGCACAGGTTTAGGCTTAACTATAAGTAAGCGTTTATGCCAATCGATGGGGGGAGATATAACGGTAAAAAGCACTCAAGGTGTAGGTAGTGAATTTATAGCTTCAATTAAGGTGAAACTGAATAACCAAGCGTTAATTGATGATACTCCTAACCTAACTTTTACTGATGCGTTTGAAGTACTAATTGTAGATGATAATGAAGACGATCTTAAGGTAATTGAAAATCAGCTAACGGCTATGGGGTTAGCATGTACGGCCTGTCAATCTGCTAAACAAGCTATTGATATTATTGAACACAATAAAGAGAAATTTAAAGTTATTATTGTCGACTGGGCAATGCCATCAATGAGTAGCGAAACTTTTTTAATACGCATTTTTAATATTAACCCTCAACTTTATGCCAACACTATTGTGCTTATAATGAGTGACGAAAGTTTACTAAATAATGGAGCCAAAAAAGTAAGTATAAAAACTATTTTGCAGAAACCTGTATACACGAGTGTTTTGTATGAGGCGATTGAAAGTAAAGTAGTAGGCTCTCTGAATGAAGTGCCTGTGGTAAATGCAGTAAGTGAAAAGCCGCTAGCAGGTATCAAAATATTAGTTGTGGAAGATAACTCGATCAATAAACTAATAGTTACAAACATACTAGAAAATGCGGATGCTCAAATTTATTTGGTCGACAATGGACTAGAATGTATTCAAGCCGTGAAATCGCAATCGTACGATATTATTTTGATGGATATTCATATGCCTATTATGGATGGGGTTGAGGCAAGTAAAATTATTCGTAACGATAGTGATAAAGCAATCGCAAATATTCCAATAATTGCTTTAACAGCTAATGTTATGAAAGATGATATTACACGATACTTATCCATTGGCATGAACGCCCATGTTGCAAAGCCTATTAAAGCTAAAAATTTACGTGAAACTATAATCCGCTGTTTAAATAACTGAGCCGTTAAAGTGATTTAATAATTATCCATATTAAGTACCTATCGTAATATCGTCCGTTGGCTTGAGCCTATTTTGGATAACTTAAAAAGACAATTCATAAAATAGAATTTTCCTCACCGGTTGCTATATGAAATCTCATACATCCTTTTCCCATATGTTTATTTCAGCAAAGGTTGAATTATCAATGTCAGAAGTTAGTGAGTTGGGCACTATAAACAAAGCACACAGCTTCGCTGCACATAGTACAAGCAAAACGCGCTTAAGCTTGAGGATTCAATTTAATCTATTTATAAAATAAAGGGCATAGTTGTTTGTTTGTGTAAGTTCTCGTTTATCTGAGTGTTTTTTGTTTAGCACTATTAATAAACGTTTAAACTTAGTTTATAGCCTTGTACTTCTATAGATATTGAACAACACTTTAGTTAATAATTTAACGAGTGGCAGGCTATGCAAAAGAGTAAAATCTGGCTTTTCAAGTACTTCAAAGGTATCTCTTTTGTCTTATTTTTAATGATACTTATTAGTTTTAATTTTATTTTAAATGATGCATTACATCAAAAAGTTCATGCTTCTGGTCAGCAGTTCGTTAAACACGTTTACGAGCTGAATTTATCTCCTTCTATAAACAATAAAGTGTTGGCTGCATTGGCTAAAAGTGAAGGTTTTATGTTGGAAGTGCCAAAGCCTGCAGAGCATTTTAAGCATTTAGTGAATATAGAGCGCGAAGTTTTTTCTTACAAAACATTAAATTTGAGCCTCTATCACTATCCTGCTTGGGTAACACAAAGTTACTTATTTATATTGCTAAACTTGATCATATCAGGCGCCGCTGGCTGGTCTTATCGCTGGTGGGGTTTATTGAATGTAAGTCGTAAAATTACGCCCAAAAATACAATGATACAACCTACTAAAATTATTAAACAAAAACAAAATAAAATACGATTAATTAAACAAGTAAAAAAATGCGAATTAAGTTCTTTGTATGGGGTTAATAGAGCATCACATAGCTTATTTTTACTCATTGAATGTGACTTTGATAAGAAAACCGATAAAGAAGCTATTTTTAAAGTGTTAATCACTAGAAAATTGACTGGATTTAAAGATGTGTCGGTAAAAATACTAAATTCCAATTACTTAGCCATCACCTTGCCACATATATCTACTCCCGAGTTAGACAGCTACGTTGAAAAGCTTCATCAGAGCGTGTTTTTACTATGCCAAAATTACCAAAAAAGTATGACTCATAAAAACATTAAAATAGGTGCGTGCGACTATCGAGTAGGCGCAGATAAAATTGCGGTTTATCAGTTAGCAAAATCAGCACTTATGCTATCGCAAAGCAGCTCAGTACAGCACTATCACCGCTTAGCGTTAAATTATTACCAAGAAAAACCACTCTCGAGTAAACAGGTTATCGAAAATATTAAAAAGAATAAGTTTATATTATTCTTCCAGCCTTTATTTGAGCTCTCTAGTGGGGAGATTTTACAACATGAAGCGCTTATTAGGGTTAGGCATAGCCAACTTGGATTACTAGCTGCTCGTTATTTTATTAATCAGGTTTATAGTAATCAAGACGCTTTAATATTAGATAAAGCCGTAATAACACAAGTTAAAAAGCTAATGCTGAGTGAATCTTCGGCTCAAACAGTTAGTGTAAATCTACACCCTAAAAATTGGTTTAACGATGTATTTTGGGAGTGGCTACCTAGTCAAATAGCTGAACTTAAATTAAGTGCTAAATTACAATTTGAAATAAGTGAGACAGAATTTTTTACTCATAGAAAATCGATAACTAATGCACTAAATATAATTAAAAAAAGCCGTTCACAAATTGTAATTGATAATGTAAAAAGTAGTGAGAAGTTAGCTGTATTAGCTGATTATAACCAAGTATGTGGGCTTAAATTATCATACGATCTAATTCATTTGTTAAATGAAAAAACTCAAAATCAAAGGCAAATAAAAAAGATAGTCGAAGCCGCAAACCTTTTAAATTTACCTGTATATGCCGTTGGCGTAGAGACTCAAAAAGAGTTGTTTACGCTTGCCAAGTTGGGAGTGGTGGGAGCTCAAGGGTTTTACTTTTCAGAGCCACTTCAAGAGTTTACGCAAGCGGTATTTCATTAAATTAAGCCTCTATATTTAAGACCATTTAGCCCCTGAAGTCCGCCGGTATGGACCGCAATAATCTTACTCCCAGATGGGAAATAATCTTGCTCAATAAGTTGCCACAATGCATACACCATTTTTCCGCTATAAATAGGCTCAAGCGGTAGGTTGTGTGTGCGGCCTATATCTTGGCAGAACTGCCATAACTCAGGTGAAAATTTTCCATAACCACCACCATGAAACTCTGTGAGTAACTGCCAGTTAGTTTGATTATTAGCTTTAGCGCTGAGCTTTTTTATTTCTTGATTTAAATAATCAGCTTGTTTTAATACCGCTATACCAATAACTTGTGTTGTTGAAGCACTGCCTTCTATTAATCCAGCAAGCGTGCCACCACTACCTGTAGGGCAAGCTAAGTAGTTATGTTCGGGTAAGCTTTGTACTAACTCTTTACATCCTAATAAAGCGTGCTCATTTGTACCACCTTCAGGAATGATATAAGCATTTGGAAAGCGCTCTTGCAAAGCATTAAGGTAATCGGTGTCTTGGCGTTTTCGATACTCTATACGATTAACAACATGTAGGTTCATACCACAATGTTTTGCAAATTGGATTGTTGGGTTGTTGTTATCCAGTTCTGGTCCGCGAATAATCGCGTGAGTTTTTATATTAAATTCTTTTCCTGCGGCTGCGCAGGCGTGAATATGGTTTGAAAACGCACCACCAAAAGTCAGAAGCTCTGTTTTATTTATCTTTTGCATATGCGCTAAATTGTATTTTAATTTACGCCATTTATTGCCACTTATTAGCGGATGGAGTAAATCATCACGTTTTATACCTAAACAAATATTTCTCTTTTTTAGAAACGAGCTATCTAATTGTTGAATATAGTTATTTTCATCTATTTTGAATGTTTCATGCATTTTATTGGTTTTCAATTTGGCAAAGTAGTTAAAATGTACGACACTTATTTCATACTCAATTAACAATAGTAGCTATATGAAAGAAAAGCTGTTTTCATGGTTAAATCGTAGTTTAGATCCAAATACAGCTATTGGTGTTGCAACTTACGCAGATACTGTTAACGCGGTATGTTTAAAAAAACAACGCGACCAATGGATGGTTCACAGTTCTCACAGTGTAAATGTGTCTGAGCAAACCGATTATACCGCTGCAATTGTTGCTTGTACAAATGAGGTGTCTACTGATATTTGTGCAGTTAATTTAGTCATACCGCACTACTTTTATCAAATAGTGCAAATGGATAAACCAAACCTTAGTGATGAAGAAATCATTCAGTCGCTGCCTTGGACTACAAAAGATTTAGTTGATATAGCCTCTGAAAACATTGTAGCTGACTTTATCGATTATCCAATAACGTTACCAATGCAAAGCAGCAAAATGAATGTATTTATTACTAATAAGCTGCAGCTACTTCCGTTTATAGACAGTTTTGAACAAACTAAACCAGTTTTGCGTGCAATGACCTCTGAAGAAATGGTTTTAGTAACTTTATTTGGCTCATACAAAGAGGCGCATATGCTGATTGTGCAGCATGCTAATCATGAACCTCGAATCTTAATTATTCGTGATGGACAATTAGTATTAGCTAGGCGATTAAATGGTTTTTTAGGTATTTCAGATAAGGATCAAAACCAAGAATTAGTAGAGGCGTTAGGGTTAGAAATTCAGCGTTCGATGGACTTTTTTGAAAGCCAGCTCAAGCAACCGCCAATTCGCAGCATACAGCTACAGTGCGATGATTTATCTTCATTAACTCTTAGAGCCGGTCTTGCAGAGTTTTTACAAGTAAAAGTTGTAGATTTTGCGCCTAACTTAGAATTAGCGCAGCAATTAGAGCCAAACTTTTATTATGCGCTCGGAGCAGCCTATCAATTAACAGATCCGGAGTCTGTGCTATGAAAACCCGGATTAATTTTTATCAAAAAACCTTACGAGTACGCCGAGACCCAGTCCCTTTATCGGGAATGATTACACTGTGGTTAGGTGCGCTATTAATTATTGCAATCACGTGGGCTTTTTACAGTTATAAAACTTATTCAAGTGAGCTTGATTTAGAACAAAAAAAGGAATATCTCAAACAAGGAAAAGCTCAGTTAGAAGTTGTAAAACAGCAGCTAGCAGAGAAGCAAAATAAAACAATTTTTATTAATGAACTAAAAACACTTCAGCAAGAGGTTTTGCATAAGCAGCAAATATTTAGTTATTTAGAGCAAAGCTCAGATCAATCCGCAACCGACTATGCGCAGGTTATGCAAGATTTAGCCAAGTATCACGAGCCTAATATCTGGCTTACCCATATTAAATTTGTAGGGCAAAGTGTCACGTTTCAAGGGCAAGTATCGCAGTCAAAATTTTTACCTATGTGGTTTAATAATTTAAAGCAGTCACCTTTTTTTATTGATAAAGAATTTTCAGTTTTAGAACTGTCAACAAAAGATGGTCTGAGTGAATTTAATGTGGCGACCGACCTTGCTGATAAAGGCGCTAAACCATGAACAACAAGAAAGACAAAGGTTGGCCTATTTGGGCAAAGTATCGAGCTCAATTTGCATCGCTGCAAAAGCGTGAGAAGTATTCCACTGTATTTGTAGGCTTATTCATGGTGATTTACCTCGGCCTGTGGTTTGTTATTTTTCCACAGCAAGATGAAGTTGCTCATATTCGCTCTGAACAAAATGCAGCATTGCAGGAGTTACAGCAGATAAATGCGCAACTCTCCATGTTAAATCAAGCACTAAACTACGACTACACTAAGGTTTTACGCAGTCAAATTGCACAAACCAGAGATGAGTTAGCAGAAATAAATAATCAACTTAATAGTTTTAGCCAAGGCTTTGTAGCGGCTAAAAATGTACCTGCCGTTTTAAAAGATTTGCTCGTAGATAGTAGCGACGTAAAAGTGAGTAGCTTTAATGTCAAACCAGCACAGGCTATCGATGTAGAAAAACTAGGTGAACATGATACGCAAACATTATTTTTTGAGCATCAGATGGTCGTTACTTTAGAAGGTAGCTACTTTAGCTTACAAAAATATTTAGCCGCATTAAAAAGTAATCAAGATAAGTTATTAATACAGGAGTTTAGTTATCAGGTACTAGAGTACCCTCAAGCTGAATTAACTTTACAAATTGCTACAGTGAGCGCTAATGAAAAATTTATCGCATTATAATTTATGTTTTTTATTACTTTTGTTCACTTTCGCACCCAGTGCATTAGCGCAATTACGCGATCCTACTCAACCAAATATGTATGTAAATAACAACAAGAGTGTAACTCAAAACACAGAACTTAAATTGCAATCTATTATTAAAAACAGTACCGCATTTAAGGCTATTATTTCTGGCCATATTTATCGAGTGGGTGATGCTGTAGACGATTTTCGGGTGCTAAGCATAAACTCAAAACAGGTTGTGCTAGCAAATGACGATAAACAAATAAAATTAGAATTATATGACTATGAAATTAAAAAATAATTTATCTTACCCGTGGCTTGTTCTTCTATTGTTACCTACATTTTTAACGGCTTGCCATAGCTTTAAGCCTGGTAAAAAAGTTAAAACTCATATAGAACAAGAGCTGGCTGAAAAACCAGTAGAAGCTAAAGCGATTGCGCCTTTACAGATGCCGAGTGAGCTTACCCAAAGCTTGTTGTCATCTATAAATAATGAGCAAACTATAAATGATGATTTATCTATCAAGCGTTTTGATGTCGCTGCAAATGATGTTGAAATAGGTACTTTTTTTGCAGGCTTAACAGACGATACGCCTTTTAGTGTTGCTGTGCATCCTGAGGTAAATGGCACAATTAGTTTAAATCTTAAAAGCGTTACGTTTAATGAAGTCATTGCTGTTATTAAGCGTATGTATCCTTTAGATATTGTTAATGAAGGACGAATAGTACAAGTACTGCCAGCCAAAATGCGCACAGAAACAATACCTGTAAATTATTTAATGATGCAGCGCCATGGTCAGTCTACAGTGAGTGTGGTTGCTGGTGGGGTTAGTCAATTTGCACAAAGTGGCAGTAGTTCGAGTGGTTCAAGTTCAGGTAGTAGTAACCAGCAAAATAATGAGTTTGGCGGCGATAATCAAAGCTTAGACTTAAACGGTTCTCGAATCCAAACAATTAATAAAAATGATTTTTGGAAAGAATTAGAAGTCGCCCTTAAGTCTTTAATTGGCGCAAGCGATGGGCGCTATGTTGTTGCAAGCCCACAAGCTAGTTTGGTAACCGTAAATGCACTACCAAGCGAAATTAGTCAGCTAAAAGAGTTTTTGCGTCAAAGCCAAGAAAACCTGCAACGCCAAGTTATTCTAGAAGCAAAAATAATAGAAGTAACTTTAAAAGATGAGTACCAACAGGGGGTTAACTGGGAGCGTATAGCGAGTGGTTTAGAAGGCGGTATTTCGTTTGCTACAACAGCGGGTTCTACTATCAGTAATAGTATTTCAGCCGCAATTGGTGGAGCGTCATCGCTAACCATTCAAAAAGGAGACTTTAACGGGGTTATTAATTTGCTTGAAACGCAAGGTGATGTGCAAATGCTATCTAACCCTCGAGTTACCGCTACAAACAATCAAAAAGCAGTTATAAAAGTAGGGCAAGACGAATATTTTGTTACTAATGTATCAAGTACGACGGTAACGGGTACTGCTACAACGACCTCGCCTGAGATTGATTTAACGCCGTTCTTTTCTGGTATTGCCCTTGATGTAACACCGCAGATTGACAAGTATGGCTCAGTAATTTTACATGTTCACCCTTCAGTAACTGAAACAGAAGAGCAGCTAAAAGTAATTACATTAGACGATCAACGTTTTGAGTTGCCTCTAGCACAAAGTAACATTCGAGAATCAGATACTGTTATTCGCGCTCAAAGTGGCGAAATAGTGGTTATTGGTGGTTTGATGCAAACATCAACACAGGATGAAGAATCAAAAACCCCCGTGTTGGGTGATATCCCACTATTTGGCAATTTATTTAAAAGTATTCGTAAACGCCAAGAGAAAAAAGAACTGATTATTTTAATCAAACCAACTGTTGTTATGCCAGATACTTGGAAAAAACAACAAGGTGAAAGCCGTCAGCTTTTAAAAACATGGTATGAAAACTAACCATGTATTTAAGCTTTTTTAATTTAAGTGAAATGCCTTTCACGTTAACCCCTAACACAGAGTTTTTTTGTGCACTTGAACCGCACCACGAAGCGATGCAAGTGTTAACAACAGCTATTGAAATGGGTGAAGGGTTTATTAAAGTCACTGGTGAAGTTGGGACTGGTAAAACGCTACTGTGTAGAAAGCTATTAAACCAACTTGAGCCAGATTACATTGTGGCTTATTTGCCTAATTCCTATTTAAGCCCAGAAGAGCTTAGATGGGCGATTGCAATTGAGCTGGGCATGGATGTAGATAAAGCATTAGATCAGCAAGCGCTAGGGCAGCTTATAAATCATCACCTACTTGACTTACAAGAAGATAATGAGCGTGTAGTGCTTTTGATAGATGAGGCGCAATGCTTGAGTTGGGAGACTTTAGAAGCGTTGAGATTATTTACAAACTTAGAAACAGAAAGCGAAAAACTAATTCAAGTTGTGTTATTTGGACAACCTGAACTTGATGAAAAGCTGGCAAACAACAAAGTAAGGCAATTACGCCAACGTATCAGTTTTTCCTATAAATTACGGGCGATGACTGGCGCTGAGGTTGTTTATTATATTAATCACCGCTTACAAGTTGCAGGGTTTAATAGGCCTCCTTTATTTAATAATAGTATGGGGCTCAAAATTGCTAGAGCTAGCCGTGGAATTCCTAGATTAGTTAATATTTTATGCCACAAAGCACTATTACAAGCTTACGGTGAAGGATTAAATACAATAACAAATCGCCATATTCAACTTGCCATAAAAGATACCGAAGACTGCGCAAAGTATCGAACCGGACAATATTGGAGCTACAGTGCTTTAATGTTTAGTGTTTTAGCTATTGCTGCCATATGGGCATGGAGGCAGTGGCTATGAGCGTTATAAATAATATGCTTAAAAATATTGAGCAACGAGAAGCTAAACAAGTAAGTACTCAAGGAGGTATAAGTTTAAAGCCGATATATGATGTAAAAAATATTGCATTTAAAGCCGTAATTTTACTTATTATGCTAAGTGTCATTTTTTTAGCATACCTATATTTACCGACCGCCGACAAAAAAGAGACTCAACGTGAGTCTGTGTTACCACAGCAAAAAATGGTCGCGGTTCTAAGCTCTAATTTATCTGATTATCAAGATGAAAAAAGCAATGTAGAACCTTTAGTTGAGCAAGATGTTGTGAAAACGGTTGTGCAAGTTGAGCAAATAAAACCAGAAGTGAATGATTTAGCTGAATCCAAGTTGAGTGAAGCCGCATTACTGGTTTCTCAACCAACGGCTGAGCCAGTTGTAATTGCCGAAGTTAAACAAGGCCCTGCACTAGCTAAAGATAATGTACTGGTAACTAGCGAAGCTATTGTCAGCAAACCAAAAATTACTCCAATGATTAAAACTAAGTCTCAAAATACTATGACTAAAAGCGTGGCAGAAGCTAAGTCGCCACAGGCTTTATTGATTGAGCAATTAGCCGCAGCTAAACAAGCAATACAGTTTGGCTTATACAATGAAGCCATTAGTGATTTAAATATTATTTTAGCGCAATTGCCTTTGCACGTTGAAGCTCGAAATTTACTCGCTGCAACTTACTTTAAACAACAAGATATAAATTCTGCGCAACAGGTTTTGCAAGCAGGTATTCGCCAAAACCCTAACGTACTTGAATGGCGTGTAATGCTAAGCAAAATACTCATTATGCAACAACAGTATGAAGGAGTATTGCTGCTTTTAAGTGATGAATTTGAGGCTCAAGCGAATCTTGATTTTTGGGTGCTACAAGGTACTGCTGCGCAAAGTGCGAGTAAGCACCATAAAGCACTTGAAAGCTTTAAACATCTTACACAACTACAGCCTAGTCAAGCTAAGTGGTGGCTGGCACTTGCAACCTCAAAAGATGCATTAGGAGAGTACCTCGATGCTAAACAGCTTTACAAAGTGGCTCTAGATTTAGGTGGATTAAATACAGCTATGACGCAGCATGCATTACAGCGTTTAGTTGCGCTAAAGGAGGCCGTATGAGACCTAGTTTAAAAATGCGCTTAGGGGACTTACTTGTTCATGAGCACATGATCACCGAAGCGCAACTAAGCGAAGCGCTAAACGTTCAAGCTGCGACGGGTCGTAAATTAGGTTCGACGCTTATTACACTTGAGTTTATTAGTGAACCACAACTATTACGTTTTTTAGCGCAGCAATTACAAGTACCTTTTTTAGATATATCACAGCGAAAAATATCAGCTGATGTATCTAAGCTTTTATCTGAGGTTTATGCACGTCGCTACAGAGCATTAGTAATTGAAGACAATGGTGACTCTGTTTTAGTCGGGATGAGCGATCCTGCTGATCTAAGGGGGCTTGATCAACTTGCAACTATGCTTGCTCCTAAACGAATAGATTTAGCTGTTGTACAAGAAAGTCAAATAATGGCTGCGTTTGACAACGTATATCGTCGTACAGATGAAATTACTAACTTTGCAGCACAACTCCATGAAGAATATCAAGACGTAGAAGAGTTTGATTTAAACTCTTTAGGTGATGAGACATCCGATGCAACCGTTGTAAAGTTACTGCAATCAATATTTGAGGATGCAGTTCAAGTTCGCGCATCTGATATTCACATTGAGCCAGATGAAGGTTTGCTTCGCATTCGTCAACGTGTAGATGGCATATTACAAGAGCATACTCTTAACCAAGTAAAAATAGCATCGGCATTAGTGCTACGTTTAAAGCTTATGTCGGGATTAGATATATCTGAAAAACGCCTTCCTCAAGATGGTCGCTTTAATATAAAAGTGCGCAGCCATAGTATTGATGTGCGCCTATCTACTATGCCCGTTCAGCATGGCGAATCAGTTGTAATGCGTTTGCTTGATCAATCAGCCGGATTATTATCGTTAGATGAAACAGGCATGCCAGTACACATATTAAAACGTGTACGCAGCATTATAAAACGTCCTCATGGCATGGTTTTAGTTACTGGGCCAACAGGCTCGGGTAAAACAACCACACTATACGGTGCATTAAGTGAGTTAAACCAACAAGAAAGTAAAATTATTACAGTAGAGGATCCCGTTGAGTATCGTATTGGCCGTATTAACCAGGTACAAATAAATAATAAAATAGGGCTGAGCTTTGCAAGTATTTTACGGACCGCTCTAAGGCAAGATCCTGACATTATAATGGTTGGCGAAATGCGCGACCAAGAAACGGTAGATATTGGATTAAGAGCCGCTTTAACAGGCCACCTCGTACTATCAACGTTACATACCAATGATGCAATTACCAGTGCTATGCGTTTAATCGACATGGGCGCACCAGCCTATTTAGTTGCAAGTTCACTGCGCGCGATTATTGCTCAGCGATTAGTAAGACGAGTATGTAATGACTGCAGAGTACCGTACTTGCCAGATCGCCAAGAATTAAGTTGGTTAAAATATTTAGGCGAAGAGATTACAGATGCTCAATTTTCTAAAGGGCAAGGTTGCACCGCATGTAATCACAGTGGCTATAAAGGGCGTGTAGGTATTTTTGAGTTACTCGAAATGGATGATGCGATGATGGATGCATTACGGGTTAACGACACACAAGGTTTTGCAAAGGCAGCTAAAAATAGTGCTAACTTTTCACCACTTTCAACAATGGCACTAAATTACGCTAAGCAAGGTATTACCTCTTTAGATGAAGTATTTAAAGTGGCTGAATATATCCCAGAAATAGTAGGGGATATTGATGCAACTATATAACTATAAAGCGAAAGACAGCAAAGGTGTATTGGTCAAAGGCCAATTAGAAGCGAGTAACCAAGCTGGCGTAGCCGATAGTTTAATGAAGCGTCAATTTATACCAATATCAATTTCTTTAGTTGAAACAAAAAATAATATTAAAATTTTTGATAACTTATTTGTCGAAAAAATAACGTTAGACGACATGATTATGTTTTCTAGGCAAATGTATTCGCTATTAAAAGCAGGTATTCCAATTATACGAGCAATGATTGGGCTGGCAGATACAACACAAAATAAAGAATTTAAAAATGTATTGATGGAAGTTACCAGGCAACTTGAGCAAGGCCGTGACTTATCCAGTGCAATGGCGATACATAACGAAGTATTTAGCCGTTTAACCGTGTCAATGGTTATGGTTGGTGAAGGTTCTGGTCGATTAGAGGATGCATTTTACCAACTCGCTATTTATTTTGAAAAAGAGCAAGAAACCCGCAAACGAATAAAAGCAGCAATGCGCTACCCCACTTTTGTTATTTTGGCTCTTGTAGCAGCTATGGTTATTTTAAATATTTTTGTAATACCTACCTTTGCGAGCATGTTTGCCAAGTTTGATGCCGAATTGCCGTTAATGACACAAATACTAATTGGTACTAGTAGTTTTTTTGTTAATTTCTGGTGGTTGTTGTTGATCATGGGTATTAGCGCGGTATTCGCTTGGAAGCGTTATTTAAATACAGATACTGGGCGCTTTAAGTGGGATCAATATAAATTAAAAATTCCCTTTATTGGCGATATTCTAAAACGTACTTTGCTTGCTCGCTACAGCCAAAGTTTAGCTATGGTATTGCGATCTGGTGTTCCCATGACCACTGGATTATCGCTTACTGCGCATGCAGTAGATAATAGTTATATGGAAAAAGCGATTGTTACTATGCGCCAAGATATAGAAAAGGGCGATAGTTTACTTAGAGCGTCAAAAAGCTCTGAACTGTTTTCTCAGCTTGTATTACAGATGGTTGCGGTGGGCGAGGAAACCGGTCGGGTTGATGAGCTATTACAAGAGGCTGCTGATTATTATGAGCGTGAAGTTGATTACGATCTACGTAGTTTAACTGCAAAAATCGAACCTATTTTAACTGTGTTTGTTGCCATTATGGTGCTGATTTTAGCGTTGGGTATTTTTATGCCTATGTGGAACATGATGTCAGCGATTAAAGGTAATTAACCAAGTGATTGCGCCAAAGGCTTACTCAAAAGGTTTCTCATTATTTGAGTTAGTTATTGTTGTTATTTTACTGGCAGTAATTTTGAGCTTTGCTATACCTCAATATATAGGAATTAAAAATCAAGCGCATAATGCGAGCGTAGACGCTATTGCAGGTGCTTTCTCATCGGCCGTTGGCATGGTTAGGGGTCAATGGGAATTAGAAGGAAGACCAAGCAGTAGGTCAAACAAAACATTTGTTAATTATGGAGGTGTAATAGTTGGTATTGATGGAGTGTTAGGTACACCAACAAGCGATGAAACAGAAAAAAAAGATACTCGTGCAGAAGCTATAAATGCTAATAAATGTCGCCAAGTTTTAAATGTAATTTTACAAGACGCACCCAGTAGTACGTTAAGTAATGAAATATCAAGAATAAAAAGTGTAAGTTTTTTAGTTAGGTACAATGCAGAAAGTACGCAATGCGACTACTATTTAACTCATACCATTGATATTAAAAGTATACCTACTAATACGAGTGAAATATCAGGTTTAACAGGTTTTTCATACTTTGCTAAAACAGGCAAAGTAAAAATATTTAAAAATTAAGTAATTAAAAAGAGGCTTACTTATGAAAACGCAATCGTTAAAAAGTTTACCAATGAATAAACAAGCAGGTTTTACACTTGTTGAATTGATCATCGTAATTGTTATTTTAGGCATTTTAGCAGTTACCGCCGCACCTCGTTTTTTAAACTTGCAAGGTGATGCAAATGCTTCAACACTAGAAGGCTTACAGGGCTCTATTCGCAGTGGCATGAATATTGTGAATGGCAAATCTATTATTGCTAGTGATCACAAGAAAGATGAAGCGGAAGTTACTGTAGATACTGGTGCCCCTGTTCCAACTGTATATGGTTATCCAGCAGCTTCACTCATTGCATTCAATGCATTTTTGGATGTAGATTTTGCGGACGGAACTGCTACTGGAGCAACAGTGGATGGTGGTGATTTTAACCTTGTAGAAACTACCGTGACTGATGGTGAACAGGTAATTATCTTTCCTAATAGTTATGTACAAACAGACGATTGTCGAATTGAGTATACAGAAGCTAGTGACGGTGGTTCTGGATCTGTTGTAGTAACTCCACCTACTATTACACTTGTTACTACGGGCTGTTAATTACATAAATGATAAGCAGTAGTAAGCAACGATTGCGTGGCTTCACACTCATTGAGTTAATTATTACTCTAGTGATATTGGGAATACTGTCGGTAACGGCAGTTCCCAAATTTCTGGGCAGTTCAACAGAAGATGCATATTCATATCGAGATCGTACTTTAAATGCATTGAGAACAGTGCAGCTACGTGCAATGCAAAATACAGCGACAACAAGTTGCCATACTCTTTATATTACCCCCACACTTATTGCTCCCCCCACACCCGATACATGTACCGGTGGAGCCGATGCTAATAACACCGATCATTTAGTGGTACAAATAAACACGCAAAGAAGTGATATAGCATTTAGTGCTTTAGATAGTAACGCGAATATATTTACCCAAATTAGTTTTGATCCTTTAGGTAAATCAAATCAAACCTGCACTTCGCAGTGTCGAATAGATGTTGGATTAGCTGGCGTATGCATAAGTGGTGAAGGGCTTATCTATGCGTGCCCTTAAAGTAAAAGGCTTTACTTTAATTGAGCTTATTATTGGCATCGTCATGTTTGCGATTGCATTGAGCATTATTACCGCGCTCATTGCCCCGCAAGCAAAGAAAAGTGCAGAGCCAATTATTGCTTTAAGAGCCTCTGAATTTGGTCAATCATTAATGAACGAAATCCAAAGTAAGTCGTTTGATGAGCACAGTGATAGAAGCGCACCTTTTAGACGTTGCGGCGAAACAACCTTAGGTGCAGAGCCTTGTACCGCAATAGATGATTTAGGCGCGGATGACTTAAGTACAGGCCTAGAAACCCGAACCAGTTATAACGATGTAGATGACTATATTGCACTCTCTAATCAGCCTATCACTAATAGCTTAGGTGAGGTGTTAAGCGAGTACAGTGACTTTAACTTAGTTATTAAAGTTGAATACGATAGCGACTTTAACGAATTGACCATTAACGATGGCACAACCTTTAAGCGTATTACTATTGAAGTAACATCACCCTTAGGGGAAGTTTACGGATTTAGTGCATATAAAGGGAATTACTAATGCAAAGAGCTAAATACCAAAATGCATTTACCCTTATAGAACTATTACTTGTCATGGTTATTATTGGTATTTTAGCCGTAAGTGCATTTTCATTTATTGGTGCTGGGGTCAGTATTTATTCGCAAGGTGTTGAACGCCAAGAAGCAGTAGCCCAGGCCCGATTTTTAATAACGCGACTTAGTAAAGAACTTCGCCATGCTACACCAAATTCGTTAAGGCTTTCTTGCGATAACAGCACTAGCGGAGCGTGCAGTGCTCAGCAGTGCTTAGAATTTACGCCGTTTTTATCAGCGACTCACTATACAAATTACCTACCTACCGTAGCGCCTTTTAATGTTAGCGCTGTTGATTTTGAACTTAATAATTTAACGCAGCCACAAGCTGGAGATTGGGCAACTATTTACCCATTAAGCAGTGCTGATATATACGATGAGAATAATAGTAAGCGCTTGCAAGTATCAGCATTTAATAGTTCAGCGAGCGAAATTGATGAGTGGCAATTTAGCAAAGCATTTGCCCAAGAGTCGCCGAGTAAACGCCTTTATTTACTTTCAGAACCTGTAAGTTTTTGCGTTGAAGGGCAGTATTTATATAGATATACCAATTACGGTTTTACTGTTAATCAACTAGATGCCGTGAGCTTACAAATAAGCAGTGGTGTTAAACGTGATTTATTAGGTATTTACATTGCCAATAATTTAGCTAGCGATTTGTTTTTTACTCTTGATTCACTCTCCCTAAAAAGAAACGCTGTGCTTAATGTGAATGCGCAAATGCAATTTAACGATACTGAAGTAATGAATTTTAACCATGAGGTGCATATTCCTAATGTACCTTAAAAAAAATAATCACGGAAAAGCCTTACCCAGTAAACAAAAAGGGAACTTAATAATTGTTTCTTTGGTAATTATTGTTGCTTTATTAGCACTAGGATTAGCATTAGTTAAAGTGCTTTCTGGTGCATCTCAACAAAATACGATTGAGTACTACGGGGCTCGCGCTTTTATGGCAGCACAAAGTGGTCTAGAAAGTGGTTTAACGCAACTATTTCCAATAAATAGCTCAGTGCAAAGCTGTGCATCAGTTACAACTAATTTAACGTTTCAAACTGCATATTTAGCTAATTGTAACGTGCTGGTGAGTTGCGATGAATATATAGACCTACCCGACAGCAGCACAACAAACGGGCTTGTTAATATTTATTACTTACAAAGTAGTGCAACGTGCGCCGCAATTAATTGCCCTGTAGGAAATGATTGCAGAAAGGATTATTGGGAAACACAAAGAACACTCAGTGTGGAGGCTAAAACTTTACCATGATAAAAAGTGCATTAGTCATTATATTTTTTAGCTGCGTGTTACTTTGTAATCACGCAAATGCAGTGCCTCCAAAAATCGAGGGCCGTTATATAGAGCTGCAAGATACATACACATCGCCTGTTTGGACAAAAGTAAATTTTCAACAGCAATATATAACGCCTCCTGCTGTCTTTATGCTTTCAACAAACCAAGGTGGAAACCCTGCCATAATAAGAATACGTAATATAACCACAACTAGCTTTGAGGCCTTACCGCTTGAACCTTCAGGAGAAGATGGTGGACATATTAGTATGGGGGCGCACTATTTAGCTGTTGAGTATGGTGTGCATCAATTTCCAGACGGCACAATTATGGAAGTGGGCAGTACAGACTTATTGCTCGAATTACAGTATGGCTCTAAGTCTGGCTTTGCTCCACTGACACCTAAAGGCTATAAGTCTTTAACATTTGCTGAACCGTTTACTCAAAGGCCAAACTTTTTCCATTCGTTACAAACACTCAATAGCATAGACAGCAATCCACCTTCTGAGGCATTAATTCCGTTTTTAACAGTTGCAGTAGAAAGTAATTCGCTATCTGCCAGCGGCGTTAATATTGCTTTAGAGGCATCTGAAACAGCACTTGGGCTCATAAAAAACGAAACTGTTGCTTACATGGCAGTGGAGCCAGGAAGTAACCGCACATTTACTGACGATAATGGCGTTGAGGTATCGTGGGAAACTTTTTTCACAGGCTTTGAAATTGACGGTTGGAGCGATGGCTGTAATTACTTTAGTTTTACTAATAACTTTAGTGTGGCCCCTTTGGTGGTTGCAAGTAAAAACTCACGCCAAGAAGATGATGGTGGGTGGCTACGCAGCTGTAACCTAAGAACTGACAGGCTAGGGCTTGTTGTTGACGAAGACCGTGATGGCGATAACGAGCGCCGTCACGTAAACGAGGAAGCATCAATACTCGCCATGACCAGTACCTTTGTATTTAATGGTGATATTTTAGATTGTGATACGTTATTCCCGGGCGCTATTTCTACTTATAACAACGGTGAAGTGCAGCTGGTGCAGGGGGTAGAAATAACCGATGGTAATGCGCAGTTTGTCACCACCACAAATTTAATTTCTACAGCGCTGACGAGCCCTCCTTTATGTAATGGTCAGGCGTGTGTTGCTGGTGGTTATAACTCTTTAGAGCCTAATCAAGCGGCGCAGGTGCCAACGGTTACAAACGATGGTAGTTCAACAGGTCCCGTACCTACATCTTTAGCTGGCGATTATTATTACGATGAGTTGCAGTTAAGTATGCTGGAAACAGAGTACAGAGTAACAGCGCCAACACGTATTTTTTTAAAAGACACAACATCACTTTTATCAACTTCATTTTTGAACATAGGTAAAACAAATATAGTAGTAGAAACTGGCGCGTACTTGGCTATTTATGTGGATGGTGCGGTTGCTATTGCTGCCGATGCAAATATTGCGGGCTATATTGTTGCCACTGGTGAGGTAAGAATAGCGCAAAATGTAACGTACCAGGGCTCAATTACATCGGGTACTCAAATTATTACCGAAGGGAGCTCAAGGTTTGACGCTCTGCCAGTACCAGAAAGCATCCCTGGTTTTTGTGGAATTTATACACCAGAAACCCTAGATCATTATCGTTTAACAATCAGCGATAACAAAGGTCTAACGTGTGAAGCTAAAGAAATGACACTCACAGCGTGTGCAAATGACGCCTGCGATTTATTATTTGCAGAGCCCTCTAGTTTGAATCTTTCTCCAGATAATAGTGGGCAACAAAGCTGGGTTACAGGGGAGAATATTAATTTTACAGGCTCAGCAGTTGTCGAATTTGCTAAACGCACCACAGGCAGTGTTACATTTGGATATAACACTGCGGATCCTTCTGCACCGCTTCGTTGTTATATTGCAGGTAATAATGTTGGATTAAGCGGCTGTAAAGTTACGTTTTCTGATGCAGGGTTTATTTTTAATAACGAAACCGATGGTAATACTACAATTCCTACTCAGTTATCAGCAAAGCCTTCAAATACTGGATTTAATGCAAAAGCGCTATCTATTCAAGCGGTAAAAACAAGTACTACAACAGGTGTATGCGAAGCCGCATTTCCCGCCGGTGGCGATGTAAGCTTAGATTTATCGTACACATGCAGTGCTGGTGCAAGTTGCTCCGATACGGTTTCACTTAGTAATAACAATAATACCTTTGCGGTAGAGCAAGCCTCTAAATCATTCATACTTAACTTTGATAGTGAGTCTAAAGCCCCGATTGTTATAAATTATCCCGATGCAGGAAGGTTGAGTTTAAATGTAAAAACCAACTTAATTTTAGACCCACTAACTAATTTATCAGTAAATCTAACAGGTAGTTCAAATGAATATGTTGTAAAACCATTTGGATTAGCGATGGAAGTTGCAAGTGATGGTTATGCAGCAGATGCCAATGGGAGCTTATTTAGACTAACGGGCGAAGCATTTGATTTAAAAATGAATGCGGTGCAGTGGCAAACAGGGCAAGACACTAACAACGATGGTTTCCCAGACAACTACAGCAATATTACAAATAACACCATTGCTAAGCATTTTATTACAGAGCAACCGCTTGTAGAGCCATTACTTAAAGCGCCTACGCCAGGCACTCAAGGTACGCTTGAAGCGATGATTACATCACCTTTTAGTGACACAGGTAGTTTGAGTGAATCTATATCGCAATATAGTTACGACCAAGTTGGCATAATTGATTTAACCGCAGGCCTTCAAGATGCCGATTATTTTGGTGCCGGAGACGTAAAAGGTGAGCTGTACAACGTTGGTCGTTTTGCACCTTCGCAGTTTCAGGTAGTGGGGGTTCAAGCTGCCGCAAAATGCACGCAATACGGGAGTAATTTAACTTATCTTGATCAACCTTTTGAACTTGGCTTTACAGTACAAGCACAAAATCAAAATGGTGTGCTAATGGCTAATTATAAAGAGGGCTTTGATAAATCGAGTGTAGACGTTAATGCCGAAAATAATGAAGTAGGTAACTATGTACCTTCAACTAATTTTGCTAGCCGCTTAGTAAACCTAGGAAATAACAACTGGGGAGATACAAACGACGGGCAATGGCAAATGAGCCAACTCAACACGACACTTAAAAGATTAGGTGTAGGGCAACCAGATGGACCGTTTGCTATGGTGAGCTTAATGGCAACGCTTTCTGACATAGAAGGGGCAACACTTATTGATGCAAACGATAAACCTAATACACAAACAGCATGCTCGGGTGGTTGTAATAGCGTACGGCTAAATGCATTACCAATAGAGTTTAGATTTGGACGCTTAGTACTTGGTAATAACGTAGGCTCCGATCTCGACCCTTTACTTATTCCTATGCAGGCTCAGTATTACAACGGCAGTGGATTTGTAAATAACGCTGAAGATAATTGTAGTGTATTTGATCATACCCAAATCACTCAAATAGCACCTAGCAGCCCACAATTAACCTATAAATACGGAAATGATGCATCCGGCCAGCTAGAGGCGGGAGTGTATCCGGCAGATAACGGTATTTATGCACAGCCAAATGGTTTGGGTGAATTTACCTTAGAATATAATACTTATGATTGGTTAAAGTGGGATTGGCAGGGCGATGGAACACAGCTTGATCCTCGTACTATTTTACAATTTGGACGCTTTAGAGGAAATGATCGGGTTATTTACTGGCGTGAAACACGCGAATAGTTGTAAACTAATATAATAATTGAACAAAGCTTGTGTTTTGTGCTGCAAGTACATAGCATAAGGCTTTAATTATAAAAAATAATAACGACCAAATAATTGCCGCTTTTTGGGACTGGAATATATGCGAATTACTCCTTTATCTCTGTTAATTTCAGCTAGTTTGTTAGCTAGTAGTGCATTTGCACAAGACACAGCTACAGTGACTGGAATTGACTCAGAGATTAGTGTTAAACAGACAGAATACGATAACTCGACAAGAATACTTGAAAAACATCTTAAAGAAGAAAGTCAGTTACAAAATCAATTAGAGCTACTTCGTTCTCGTTCTACAGAGCTAGATAAAGAAAAAAACCAAGCGCTCGATGCGATGAACGAAATGTACCGTCGTTTAATTGATGATCCCACTATTAATATTAGTGCGGCTCAATCACGCTATCAAAAAGCGGTGATTGATCATAAGCAAAATAAAGATGATATTTCTATGCAGTTGGCGGCAATTGCATCCCACCGTAAAGACATAGAACAGATTCGTGTTGCTAAGCATACGCTTTTAAATACATTAGAAAGTTTAAAAGAGCAGTTAACTACAGCCCGCGTAGAGCGTTTACGTAACGAGTTTACACGTGAAGGTACGCTTGAGGTTAACCACACTATTAACTGTAAGCGAACAGAAACGCTAGCAGCGTGTGAGCAACGCGGTCAGCAAATGGGTCTACAAAAAGCAACTAAACGCTTTGTTGATCAAATTTTTGCAAACTTAACAGAAGAGCGCATTGTTGAGCCAAAACGTAATTTGGCGGGCGCTCAAGTACAAATATTAAGTAGCCATGTAGTTAACAGTGCATTTAGCGGCCAAGGTAATTACAACGTTAACTTAAGCGTAACTATGCGTGGCGAAGTTAATAGCAGCCGTTTATGTAGCTTATTAAGCATAGATAACCGCTATT
Source organism: Pseudoalteromonas sp. AS71 (assembly GCF_038900275.1). NCBI lineage: Bacteria > Pseudomonadati > Pseudomonadota > Gammaproteobacteria > Alteromonadales > Pseudoalteromonadaceae > Pseudoalteromonas > Pseudoalteromonas sp. AS71. Next base: position 125,604 of record NZ_JBBMQZ010000003.1, read on the forward strand.
GTTCTGAGTATGGCACGCCGCTTACGGCTGCTTATCAACCAGCGTATAACAATACATTTACTGATAGTCAGTTAACATTCAGTAATAGCGCGGATAATAGCAACACGGTGTCGGTTTCTCGTTTAAATGAGCAGCCAATACGTGATTATTCAGTTAAACCTGCATCGGTGAAAAAAGATTACCCTTCTATCCTTAATAAGAAGAAGGATCAATCTGTAGAGCTGACTTTACGATCAAACGTATACGACGATGAAGTGTTTATCGATGGTGTAAGCTTTGGCTCAACACGCTTGATTACACGTTTACCGCAGGGCATTCATAACATTGAAATACGTAAACTTGGTTATAAACCTTATCAAGCACGTGTTGATTTGAATAAAGCGCAAACAATTAATGCAAATTTAGTAAAAAAGCCTAAGTCGATTGCTGCACCGACCTATACTCGAGAGCAACCAGAAGTAACAACACGCCAGGTTAGTGAAAACGTTAATGTATTAAATGCAAACGTTGAAACGCCGGTTGTCGTTATTCCTGCAGGCAAATTTAAAATGGGCGATATCAACGGCAATGGTTTAGCTAATGAACGTCCAGTAATTGAAAAAGTAATAGCGAATTCTTTCGCTATGCAAAGTAAAGAAGTAACCGTGGGTGCCTACGAAAAGTTTGTAGCAAATACAGGTTATAAAACTCAAGCGGAAAAAAATAAAGGGTGTGCGTATTATTTAAATGGCGAACCAGTATGGGAAGCAAATTTAAATTGGCGTAATCCTGGTTTTGAGCAAGGTAGTGACTTTCCTGCTGTATGTTTAACTTATAACGATGCAAAAGCTTACGCTGAGTGGTTATCGGGTCAAACAGGACAGCAATTTCGTTTACCTAACGAAGTTGAGTGGGAATACGCAGCACGCGCAGGAACCGAAACAGAATACCCTTGGGGTAACGAAATTGGTAAAAACCTAGCTAACTGTGGTTGGTGTGGTAGTGAATGGTCAAACAGACGTGCATCACCAGTAGGTTCTTTTTCTCCAAATGCATTTGGATTATACGATACCGTAGGCAATGTATGGGAATGGACCGATAAAGAATCAGGTGAGTCTGATGTAGCAGTAAGAGGCGGAGCGTGGAACTTTGCACCAAGCCTTGCTCGTGCATCTACGCGTTTAATTTTAGCGCCTGATTTTAGATCTAACTACATTGGTTTTCGCTTAGTTCGCGAACGATAAAATTCAATTAAGGAAGCTTTGCTTCCTTTTTTCATAAATTCACAAAGGCGCTGCGCTTTATATTGCTCATACAGTTGAGCATGTTAAAGTGAGGCAGCTAATATAAGAACGTATTTCAAAGGTCATCCAGCCTCATGTTTAAAAAACTCCGTGGTATTTTTTCTAACGATCTATCGATCGACTTGGGTACAGCCAATACCCTAATTTATGTAAAAGACGAAGGCATTGTATTAAATGAACCTTCAGTAGTTGCTATCCGCCAAGAACGTGCTGGTGGGCCTAAAAGCGTTGCATCTGTAGGTACAGAAGCAAAGCTTATGTTAGGTCGTACACCGGGTAATATAAAAGCGATTCGTCCAATGAAAGACGGTGTTATAGCCGACTTTTTTGTAACAGAAAAAATGTTACAACACTTTATTAAACAGGTGCACAACAATAACTTTATGCGCCCAAGTCCGCGTGTACTAATTTGTGTACCATGTGGGGCTACTCAAGTAGAAAAACGTGCAATACGTGAATCTGCAATGGGTGCAGGCGCTCGTGAAGTTTACTTAATTGAAGAACCAATGGCAGCGGCTATTGGTGCAGGCTTACCAGTATCAGAAGCAACAGGCTCTATGGTTGTTGATATTGGTGGTGGTACAACTGAAGTTGCTATTATTTCACTTAATGGTGTTGTTTACTCATCATCTGTTCGTATTGGTGGTGATAAATTTGACGAAGCTATTATTAATTATGTACGCCGTAACTTTGGTAGCTTAATTGGTGAAGCGACAGCAGAAAATATTAAGCATCAAATTGGCTCTGCGTTTAAAACTGATGAGCCAATCGAAATTGAAGTACGCGGTCGTAACCTTGCAGAAGGTGTTCCGCGTTCATTTACACTCAACTCACACGAAATCTTAGAAGCTCTACAAGAGCCGTTAATGGGTATTGTGAGTGCAGTAATGGTTGCGCTTGAGCAATCACCACCAGAGCTGGCATCAGATATTTCTGCGCACGGTATGGTACTTACTGGCGGTGGCGCATTGTTAAAAGATTTAGACCGTTTATTAATGGAAGAAACGGGTATTCCGGTTGTTGTTGCCGATGATCCACTTACATGTGTTGCACGTGGTGGTGGTAAGGCACTTGAAATGATCGATGTTCATGGTGGTGACGTTTTTAGTTACGACTAATGAAATTAATGTTTGGACGCACAGTCTCTTTGCAACTGCGACTTTTTGTCGCAGTGCTTTTGAGTATCGTACTCATAGTTGGAGACAGATATACGCAAGGTGGTACCGTTGTTCGTACCAGCCTAAATACTTTAGTTAGCCCACTCATTTATGTTGCTAATTTACCCTACGAACTATTTAGCTTAAGTGCTAAAAGTCTACATACGCGGGATCAACTTCTTACCGAAAACGAAGCGCTGAAAAAAAAGCAAATGCTACAAAGCGAGCAACTTCAGCAGTATCAATTTCTAGCCAGAGAAAACCAAAAACTACGCGCCTTATTAGGCTCATCAGCAAAGCAACCAAATCGTAAAATTATTGCTCAAGTACTTTCTGTACATTCAAATCCATATAGTCATCAGGTTGTTATTAATCGAGGTACTACTGATGGGCTCAGTGAAGGCCAAGCTGTAATTGATGAAATGGGTGTAGTAGGGCAACTTACAAAAGTTGGCTCAACTACTTCACGCGTACTACTAATGACCGACACCACACACGCAACACCTGTACGTATACTTCGAAACGATGTACGAACAGTAGTTGAAGGCATAGGTAAAATTAATGTAGTTAAGCTCTCGCACGTTCCACACAGTTTAGATGTGCGAATTGGCGATGTACTTGTTACATCAGGTTTAGGTGGCACATTTCCTGAAGGATACCCTGTGGCTGTAGTAACCGAAATAAATCGTGATGAAGGCCGCCCGTTTGCACAAGTTTTTGCAGAGCCAATTGCACAGTTAGATCGCATTCGTTTGCTGGTTATTTTATGGCGTAATCAACAGGAGCAAATCAGCGATGATTAACCGTTATTCATTGTTAATTGCGCTAAGCATCTTTTTTGCGTTAATAATGGCACTAATGCCACTGCCATTTTCATTTGAACCATTTAGGCCTGATTGGGTTTTACTTGTACTTATGTATTGGTCATTGGCAGTACCGCATCGTTTAAATATTGGTACTGCATGGGTTGTTGGTTTATTAATAGATTTAGCATCTGGCTCACCACTAGGTGTGAACTCGCTTACATTCTCAGTATGTATATTTATAACCGCAAGTAACTTTCAAAAAATTCGTAACTTTTCGCTTTGGCAACAAAGCTTATTAGTTGGTTTATTTTTAACGCTGTACCATTTAATGCAATTTTGGCTAAATCATTTTTTGTTAGATGTTTACTTTAATCCACAGTATTTATGGCCAGTAGCAACCGGAATGGTTAGCTGGTTTTGGGTTTTTTTACTGCTTCGTAAATATCGCAGACATTTTAGGATCAGGTAATGACTACCTCAATATATTTGGCATCAGCCTCTCCCCGCCGTAAAGAGTTATTAAGCCAATTAGGTGTCGAATTTACACAGTTTAGTGTTGATGCAGATGAAAGCCCAATTCCAAACGAGCAACCTAGAGCTCTTGTTGAGCGTTTAGCGCGCTTAAAAGCACAAAGCGGTGTTGAGCTTGGATATACTGATCGTCCTGTGCTTGGTAGTGATACCGTGGTTGTTATCGACAACGAATCACTGGGTAAACCTCGTGATAAAAACGATTTTACAAACACATTAAAACGCCTGTCAGGTAATACACATCAAGTTCTCACCGCTGTTGCACTTGCGACGCAAAATGATGTAATTAGCTGTGTTGTAAGCACTGATGTTACTTTTAAAGCCTTAACAGATGAAGAAATTAATGCCTACTGGGAGACAGGAGAGCCACAAGATAAAGCCGGTGGCTATGGCATTCAAGGCTTAGGCGGGCGTTTTGTTACCCACATTGCAGGTAGCTATTTTTCCGTTGTAGGCTTACCTTTATATGAGACCGAACAATTATTAAAAACATTCTTAAGAAGGTAACATGAGTACAGAATTACTGATCAATGTCACACCGAGCGAAAGCCGTGTTGCCCTAATAGAAAACGGTGTACTGCAAGAAATACAGCTAGAGCGAATTGGTAATCTAGGTATTGTAGGCAATATTTACCTAGGAAAAATAAGTCGTGTACTTCCGGGTATGCAGGCTGCTTTTGTTGATATCGGCCTTGAAAAAGCGGCGTTTTTGCATGCATCCGATATTGTAAATAGTGCCTCCATTGTTGAAGGTGTAGACGACGTACCAATAAAAAAAGTACAAGATATTAGAGAGTTAGTTCGTCAAGGCCAGTACATTATGGTGCAAGTGGTAAAAGATCCGCTAGGCACTAAAGGCGCAAGACTTACCACTGATATTACCATTCCTTCTCGTTATTTAGTGTTTATGCCAGATGCGACCCACGTAGGGGTTAGTCAGCGTATTGAAACTGAAGAAGAGCGCTCACGCCTTAAAAAAATAGTCGCAGAATATGGCGATGAAAATGGCAGTTTTATTGTTCGCACAGCAGCCGAGGGCGCTAGCGAAGCAGAATTACGACACGATGCCGGTTTTTTAAGAAAACTATGGGAAAAAATTACAGCTCGTCGCAAAAAAACCAGTAAAGCCAGTATTCTACATGAAGACTTAACGCTTGCCTTTAGAACCCTACGTGACTACGTAGGCGAAGATATGGAGCGCATTCGCGTTGACTCTAAACTTACTCATGAAGAGCTAAAGTTATTTACTGAAGAGTTTGTTCCACAACTGTCTCAAGTACTCGAATACTACCCAGGTGAGCGACCTATATTTGATTTGTTTGACGTTGAAAACGAAATTCAAAAAGCACTACATCGTAAAGTTACGCTAAAATCCGGTGGTTATATAATTATTGATCAAACAGAAGCAATGACGACTGTTGATGTTAATACTGGTGCATTTGTAGGACATCGTAACCTAGAAGAAACGATTTTTAATACCAACGTAGAAGCAACCTCTGCAATTGCGCGCCAGCTTAGGCTGCGTAATTTAGGCGGTATTATCATTATCGACTTTATCGATATGGTAAGTGAGGATCATAAGCGCCGAGTATTACATTCACTTGAATCGGCACTCGCAAAAGATCGCACTAAAACGAATATTAATGGGCTTTCAGCGCTTGGGCTTGTTGAAATGACTCGTAAACGTACACGCGAAAGCTTAGAGCATATTTTATGTGATGTATGTCCTGCGTGTTCTGGTCGTGGTTCGCAAAAAACAGTTGAAACGGTTTGCTACGAAATACTACGTGAAATAGTGCGTGTTAACCGAGCATACGCTGCCGATAAGTTTATGGTGTATGCAGCGCCTGCTGTGAGCGAAGCCCTACTAAACGATGAGTATCATAACCTTGCCGAGCTTGAACTATTTATTGGTAAGCAAGTCAATATTCAAACAGAGAGCTTATACAGCCAAGAACAGTTTGATGTGGTAATGATGTAATGAAAGCAAAAGCGGTCTGTTTTTTTTGTTTTAGAAAGTTATGGCAGACCTGCGCCATAATTTTGGTATTACTGGCCGTTATTGTTTCAATTTTAAAATATACCCTCCCGTATGCAAACGAATACAAAGGTAATATAGAAAGCTATTTACACGAAAAGTTTGAAATAAGCTTATCTATCGGTGAGATATCAGCTAGTTGGCAGGGCAGTGGTCCTGCATTAGTATTAGAGAATTTATCGTTTAAAGATAACGAAACCGCGCCAATATCACTCACCATTGCTAAAACCAGCTTAGAGCTAAACTTATGGGAAAGCTTAAAAGCACTGCAACTTAGATCTAATTATTTTGTTATTAATGGGTTTCATACCAGTGTAAATATCACCAACTTATTTAAAACCGCTGACAACGACGAAGTCTCTTTTGAGCAAAAAGAGCTAATAGAAGAACTGTTTTTGGGTAAAACGGGTCATTTTGCAATAGAAAATTCCAGTATTAACTTTGTTCTAGAAGATGGTAAAGAACGTAAGTTACTCCTCAAAAATATTGTTTGGCAAAATGAAGATGAGCAACATCTTGGCAGTGGGAGCTTAGCACTGCCGGGTATTTCGGTTGGTGACTTTGATGCGCGCATTGCACTTACTGGCGATACCCTAGAGCAAGTTGCGGGCGACATTTATGTGCAGGCTAATAAGGTCGATGTATCTAACTGGTTAGCACAATATATAAATACGCAAAAGCAACAACTGCATAGTGATATTAATTTACAAGCCTGGCTAAAACTAGATAAAGGCCTTGTAAGCGATATAAAAATGCAGTGGCTACCAAGCTTTGTGCGTTGGCAGCGAGAAGAGCAAAGCCAACAAGTCAGCCTGAGTGAAGGTGGATTCCATTTATATCCAGAACAAAATAGCTGGCATTTAAAAAGCACCGGTTTAACATTTAATAGTAACGATAAAGCATGGCCAAGTTTAGAGTTTGAAGCTCAACTAGGGTCGCAAAATAAAGTGTGGCTCCATCAAGTTGATTTTGAATTACTGAGTAACCTAGCAGGGCTAAGTAATTTTAATGCACTTGAACCATTTTTAGAGCGCCAACCTAGCGGGCAAATAGATCAAGCTTATTTAAATTTTTCTAATGCACAGCAATGGCAATTATGGTTTGAGGCTGACAATATTGGTTGGCAAGAATTAAGGTCGGTACCTGCAGCACAAGAACTTAGAGTAAATGGTTTACTTACTCAAAGTAATGGTCGAATAAATTTATTTGGTGAAAATGGCACATTAGTTACAGGCGAAAGCTTTAGTAACGACATAAATTATAATCAGTTAAATGTAGAGCTAGATTTAGCTAAGCGAGATGATGGCTGGCATATAAGTAGTGACAATATATGGTTTGATAATGATGAAGTCACTCTTGCTGCAGAATTACAAATTAGTCTAACAGATGATCCTCGATTAGATCTTTACGCTGAAGCGTTCGCCCCAGATGCCAACATTGCAGGTCATTACTTCCCATTAAAAGCAATGAGCCCTGAGCTCGTTAGCTATTTAAATGGTGCAATTAAAGGCGGAGAAGTATCTAAAGCACAAGTCTTATTTGCAGGACCTTTATCTGGTTTTCCATTCACCGATGGCAGCGGTCAGTTTAATGTATTAGCGCAAATAGACAACGCAACCTATGAGTTTGATCCTGATTGGCCTTTGGTCACTAATGCCAATGTACAGCTACGTTTTGAAAATGAGCGTATGGATATATATAGCCAGCAAGGTAAGTTGGTTAATTTAGATATTGGTAATAGTGTACAGGTAAGCATTGCAGATTTAATGAATGCAGATGAACTTATTGTGCAAATTGATAAAAAAGCACAAATGAAAAAGTTACATGACTTTTTCGCAGCGACACCTATTGCCAAACCTCTCGCTGAAATTTTTAAAGTTGTGCAGGGCAAAGGGGAAGCCGATGCCAGTATTGAGCTTTTAGTAGGTTCAAAATTTAAAGGCGGAGCCAGTGTTAGCGGCAAGGTTAATTTAAATGACTTGCCAGTATTTATAGCAACGCCAGGAATTGAGCTTAAAAACTTAACTGGCGAGCTTAATTTTAAAAACGACAATATCACACTTAAAAATGCGACTGCGAAGTGGTTGGGTATGCCTCTCACTATTAATTACAGCAGTAAAAGTGATGTAAAAAATTACCAAGCAAATATAGATATAAACGCCAAAATTGACGCCGATACACTAATAGATAGTGGACAAGGTATATTAAAAAATTATTTAAGCGGGCAAAGTGATGTTGATATTGGCTTAGTACTTAATTTTACCGAGCAAGGCTTTAATTACCGCGCACAGGTAAACTCAGAACTACTTGGCTTAACGAGCAACTTACCCGCACCTTATAGTAAAAATAGCGAACAAGTGTGGGCGCTTGATGCAGTTGTACAAGGTGATGACATTTCTAATCTCATTACAGCAAACGCTAATCAACAGTTTTACTTTAATGCTATTTTAGAAAATGGCAAATCACAGTTTAGCAATGTCCATTTTGTGCTCGGAAAACAAGATTTAGGATTAAACCAAAAAGACTTAAGCGTAAATATAAATCTTGAACAGAGTGAATTAGTACCTTGGTTTGATCTGATTGATCAAATAATTAAAGCGGGTAAAGCAAACCCAGATAAAAAATCAAAAGGGATTATGCCACCGCTCAATGAGGTGGTCGCAAATATAGGTATGCTTGATGCGAGTAACATCATTTTTAATGACTTTGAAATGCGTTTAGCACCATCAAAAGACGATTTATATCTAAAGCTAAATGCTAAAGAACTTAGAGCTGGGGTGTTTATTCCTACATCACAGCCTAGCCAGCCAATACGAATTAATGCCGATTACTTAAGGCTTAATTTTGCACCGCACAATGAACAAGCACTTGAAATAACAGATGTACTTCCCGAGGAAGACTTGAGCTGGCTTACTAAAATACCTGCCATTGAGTTTGAATGTAGTGATTGCAAAATTGACCGCTACCAACTTGATAAAGTGAGTGCGTCATTATTAGGTGATGGCGAGCGCTTATCAATATCAGAGCTTGTGGTCGATAAAGGCGATCATGTGCTGCGCACTAATGGGCAGTGGCAAAATGGCTTAACAACGCTAAGTGGCGAGCTTAAAAGTGATGACATAGGCGCATTGTTTGGTGAGTTTGATATTACCTCTGCAATTAAGGACTCAAAAGCCGATTTAAATTATGATCTTACTTGGCAAGCTGCTCCTTATGATTTTGATGTGAAAACGTTAAGTGGTGAGGTTATTTGGGATTTAGGCGAAGGTCATTTAACTGAAATAAGCGATGGTGGTGCACGCGTATTTTCGTTACTGAGTCTTGATTCATTAGTACGTAAGCTAAAACTTGATTTTAGAGATGTCTTTTCAAAGGGCTTTTTTTATAACAGCATGCAAGGCTCTATGCAGCTAGAAGAAGGTATCGCTTACACTAAAGATACCAAAATGGACGGTGTGCCCGCCGATTTAACTATTAAAGGCTACGCAAATTTAAATACGCTAGATATAGACTATGACCTTGCTGTAGCGCCACAAGTAACCTCGAGCATTCCGGTTATAGTTGCATGGATGGTAAATCCAGTAACAGGGCTTGCTGCCTTAGCAATTGATAAAGTTATTCATTCTGCACGCGTTATCTCAGAGATAAATTTTAAAGTAACGGGTAAAATGAACGATCCTATAGTTCAAGAACTCGACAGAAAAAGTCGTGAAGTTACGTTACCGCAAGCTGCGCAAAATCAGCCACAAGCATCAGTCGATTTAAAGCTTAAAGATGCACAAGTAACAGCAACGCAATGAACAAAACAGCAAACATAAGCACACCCACAATAGTTGCCCTACAAATGTGTTCAGGGCTAAGCCCTGATGACAACTTAGCAAGCTTAAAGCGTGCCCTTAAAACCCTCCCAACAACAAGGCCATTACTTGTTTGTTTGCCTGAGGCTTTTTTAGTGTTTAGTAAAAGTGGTAACGATACGTTACGTGTTGCTAAGCAAGTTGAGCGATACAAACTACAACTTAGTGAATTGTGCCAACACCATAATATTTGGTTAAATGCAGGAACAATGCCTGAGCCATTTAACGAACATAAATATTATGCAGCATCGCACTTATATAATAATCAGGGCGAGCTGGTTGCAACGTATAACAAAATACATTTATTTGATGTAAACGTGGATGATCAAACAGGTAGCTATCGAGAGTCAGATTTTACCCAAGCAGGTAGCGATGTGGTTGTTGTTGATTCTCCCTTTGGTAAAATAGGCTTAACAGTATGTTATGATCTGCGCTTTAGTGGCTTATTTAACGAACTAGTACGCCAAGGCGCCGATATTATTTTAGTACCAAGTGCATTTACAGTCCCTACAGGGCAAGCACACTGGCAGCCGTTATTAACAGCGCGCGCAATAGAAATACAATGTTATGTGGTTGCAGCGGCTCAACACGGTACACATGAAAATGGCCGACAAACATATGGCCACAGTATTATTATTTCACCTTGGGGAAATATCCTGAGTGAACTGCCAACAGGCACCGGTTTTATAAGTTGTAACGCAGACTTAGACCAGTTACAAAAAATTAGACGAGATATGCCCGTGCAGTCTCATCAACGATTTAGAGAGCATTTATTATGAATTCGGTTGAACAGCATTTACTACACGACAGCCAGCTAAATAGAGAAGAGCTCGAAAAAACGCTCGCTTATATACATCAGCATAAAGTGGATTACGCCGATTTATATTTTCAATCTAGCCACCACGAATCATGGGTGCTTGAAGACGGCTTAGTTAAAGAAGGCTCTTATAACGTTGAGCGCGGCGTTGGTGTACGTGCTGTAAGCGGCGAAAAAACAGGTTTTTCTTACTCTGATGCAATAAATCTTGAAGCGCTTAATAAAGCGGCTACAGCGGCTCGTAGCATTGCAGATGCTGGTGAAGATAGAGCGATTAAAGTATTTAGTGATGTTAAAGCTAAAGAGCAGTTTGCACCGCATCAGCCAATCTCGAGTATGAGCGATACCGACAAGGTGAGTTTATTACGCGAACTTGAAAACTATATTCGTGAACTAGCACCCGATGCAGAGCAAGTAATTAGTTCAATGTCAGCGGTATACGAAGAAGTATTAATCGCAGCAAGTGATGGTACGTTTGCCACCGATATTCGCCCGCTTATTCGTTTAAACTGCTCAGTACTGCTTGAAAAAAATGGTCGCCGTGAACGCGGTGGTGCAGGCGGTGGTGCACGTTTAGATTATGGTTACTTTAAAGAACTTGTTGACGGTAAACCGCGTTGGATGGAATTTGCAGAAGAAGCGGTACGCCAAGCTAAAGTAAATCTTGAGGCTATTGATGCACCTGCAGGCACGATGGAAGTTGTACTTGGTAATGGTTGGCCTGGCGTGCTTTTACACGAAGCGGTAGGGCATGGCCTTGAAGGCGACTTTAATCGTAAAGGCGCGTCTGCGTTTAGTGGTAAAGTGGGCCAAAAAGTAGCATCTGAGCTGTGTACTGTGGTTGATGATGGCACAATGGCTGATCGCCGTGGCTCACTTAATGTGGATGATGAAGGCACACCAGCCGCTTACAACGTACTCATCGAAAACGGTATTTTAAAAGGCTATATGCAAGATAAGCTAAACGCGCGTTTAATGGGTGTAAATCCTACCGGTAACGCACGTCGTGAGTCATATGCACATTTACCAATGCCTCGCATGACTAATACTTACATGTTAGGTGGTGAGCACAGCCAAGCTGATATTATCAGTAGCGTTAAAAAAGGTGTATTTGCGCCTAATTTTGGCGGCGGACAAGTTGATATCACGTCAGGTAAGTTCGTATTTAGCGCATCAGAAGCGTATTTAATCGAAAATGGTAAAATTACCCAACCAATTAAAGGCGCAACGCTTATTGGTAATGGCCCAGAAGTAATGCAGCAAATATCGATGGTTGGTAACGACTTAGCACTTGATAAAGGTGTGGGTGTTTGTGGTAAAGATGGTCAAAGCGTACCGGTAGGCGTAGGCCAACCAAGCCTTAAAATTGATCAGTTAACGGTCGGTGGTACAGCTTAAATATTACTCAAGCGCGAAGTAAATTCGCGCTTTTTGTTTTAATGAAGGCGGGGTTTATACTTCTCCTTCATCCTCTTTATTTTTTTCAGCTTCTTTATACCATAACGCAAAAAAGCACTCTGTTAATTTATGCTCTATCTCAAGCGCTTTTTCTGTCGGACAAAACAAGGTGAAGCTTGCTTTAAATTCACCTAAATCGGTTGTACCAAAGTGAATTACCGGCTCTGGACCAGATATTTTTGCATCGAGTTTACGCTCAATCATTGAATTATAACGACTTGCTACTTCTTGAAATTCTTCACAGTACAGTTTAGCTTGTTCAGTGAGTGTGTCGTGAATAGGGTACGGGTTAAAGCTCTCTCGACGAACAATAATAAAATGATGTGTAACAAAGCGTTTTACAAAGTTTAAGTTTTTAATAGAGCTGGTAATCAGCTTATTATTAGGTATGTATATGGTTTTTCTTGAAAATTGATAAGTATGTATATCAATTTCATGCATGGTTGTTTTTATCCAATCAGTTTCAGCTACTTCACCAAAGTAATCACCTACTTGTATCCAATCACCGACTCTAAACGGGCGAGTTGTTACGAGGTAAAAAAAGCCTATTACACACTGAATAAACTCGCGCGTTGCAAGCACAATCGCCACAGCAAAAGCAGCAATAGAAAGTGCAAAGTTTTGAATTTCAGTAGACCACACAAATAGCAGCGATATCATCATTACAAAATTAATAAAGTGCTTAATATTGTGTGCGATGTAGCGAATATCTTTTTCTTTTTTTTCTGCGCGATTTTTAGCGAGCTTATCAACAAGCACTTTTAGTACAAATGCAATTGTGATCATTACAATTGAAAGAAGAAACGGATGTAGCAATATATCTTTAGTCATAATATCCAATTAAACGCGAGTTGATAAAAACAGGCTAAGTATATTGATTTATTAAACCAATTAGCAAATTTAGTGCAAAAAGAGTAACCAATAAAAATCGAGCGACGCTATTGAGTTACTTCATCAGTGCGATGTTTGTGATTTTTAGCCATTCTTTTTCGGCATATGAGTACAAGCTCAATGGCTGAAATAAAGATTAAAGTATAGCCAAGCGTTTCTATACCCTCTTCAACAATGTTTTTTACCGCACGTACGTAGTCATCGCCCATTACTGAATGCCAAAATGCACCTTTGCCCATCATTCGCGAAAATGCGAGTAAAGTAACCATGCCTGATAAGCAAATTCCATAACTAGGAGTGAGGCTATAGGCTTTTAAAGAGTCAAAAATACTTCCTCTCTTTGTTATTAAATAAACAAACACGCCAGCTAAAATTGAATAGACGATACTTTGCCAAGCGCCATCAAAAAAGTATAAGTCGAGGTAGGTATCAAACTCTCTTACAAACATCATTGCCGATAACGCAGCAAGTAATACTGCCGGTATTTTGAGTTGAAAGTTAATTCGCGAAGCGTATAAAAACAAGATACAGCTTAAAAAAGTTAAAACATCTTGCATATGTTCAGTAAGAGTTTCTTCACTGTAAAGTGCATACTGTTTTAATTCAAAGCCTTCTAGTTGAATTAAATAAGCAACACCGGCTAGGCATAATAAATAAATAAAAGATCGCAGTAAAAACATAAATAACCAAGAGAAACTATAAATGCGCGAGATTCTAATTGTAAAAATGCCTTAAAGCCAAAACAAAATTTAAACTTTTAATATTTTTATTGGTCTAAAATTTTTGCTGTTAAAATAATGGCTTAGATATTTATTTAATGTTGAATGGATGTTTTTAATGTGACGTTTTAAGTGGTTTGTTGTGCAAAATATAACAAGCATTAAAAAGCCCTTACTAATTACTTAGCAAGGGCTTTTTATAATTAATAACTTAGAGTTTTGCGTCTAACGCATCGTTACAAATTCTTCCGAGCCAGTCGGGTGAATTGCAACAACTGCATCAAAATCAGCTTTAGTTGCGCCCATTTTCATGGCAACTGCAAAACCTTGAATCATTTCATCAACCGCAAAACCAATCCCATGTAGACCAACTACTTTTTCGTCTGGGCCGGCACATACAAGTTTCATTTTACAAGGCTGGCGATGTTTAGTTACCGCTGTGTACATAGCCGTAAAACCAGATTGATAAATTTTAACGTTTTCTTCGCCATACTGAGAAATAGCTTCTTGCTCAGTTAAACCAATAGTACCAATCGGTGGATGACTAAATACAACCGTAGGAACTAAGCTGTAATCCATTTTTAAATCATCTGGGAGTTCTTTATTAAATAAACGCTCAGATAAAGTACGCCCTGCTTTAACTGCTACCGGTGTAAGTTCAATACCGTTTTCGATTATATCGCCTACCGCGTATACATTTTTAGCTGTGGTATTTTGATACTCATCAACTTTTACAAAACCACTGCTGTTTACTTCTACGCCAGCTGCAGCAACGTTAATAGCATTGGTTGTTGGCTCGCGGCCAATAGCCCAAATAACCTGATCTACGTTATGGCTTTTGCCGTTATCTAAATGAAGCGTTACTGAGCCATCGTCTTCTTTAACTAATTTATGGGGTACAGACTCTGTATGAAGAGTAGGGCCTTCAGCAGCCATAACATCAACAAGCGTATCTACAATGTACGGGTCAAAGTTACGAAGCGGAGAATGCTTACGAACAAATAAATGCGTCTCAGTACCTAAACCATGTAATACACCAGCAAGTTCTACAGCTATATAACCTGCGCCTATTACTGCAACGCGTTTAGGTTGCTCTTTTAATTCAAAAAAGCCATTTGAATCGATACCGTGCTCAGCACCTTCAATATGCGGAATGCTTGGGCGCCCACCTACTGCAATTAATATATGGTCGGCTGTATAGTGCTCGCCGTTTACTTCAACTGTTTTATTATCTACAAATTTAGCAAAGCCTTTAATTACAGTAACGCCATTGCTAGCAAGACCACTGTCATAACCTTTATGAATTCGGCCTATATAGGCTTCGCGGCTTTCTACTAACTTGCTCCAATCAAAGCCTTTAACTTCAACATTAAAGCCGTAATCTGGGGCATATAAATTAATTGCTTCAGCAACCTGAGCACCGTGCCACATTACTTTTTTAGGTACGCAGCCCACGTTTACACACGTGCCGCCCATGTGTTTTGCTTCAATAAGTGCTACTTTAGCGCCACGCATTGCCGCTCTATTTGCAGAGGCAATACCACCACTGCCACCACCGATTGCAATATAATCAAAGTGTTGTGTCATTTTATGTCCTTAGGCGTTGAGTTTTATGCGCATTAGCATAACATTAAGTTTTAAAAATAAAGAGTGTTTAGGTGACCTATGTTTAGTAAAAAAACATTCGAATTTCTTGCTCAGCTTGATCAAAACAATAATAGAGACTGGTTTAACGACCATAAATCACAGTATGAGGAATACGTAAGAGAGCCTGCTTTAGATTTCATTAGGCAAATGCAAGCGCCACTTACTGAGGTTTCGAGCCATTTTGTCGCATCAGATAAAAAAGTGGGCGGTAGTTTAATGAGAATCCATAAGGATGCGCGTTTTAGTAAAGATAAAACCCCATATAAAATTAATGTAGGGATTCAATTTCGCCATTTTATGGGAAAAAACGTACACGCCCCGGGTTTTTATTTTCACTTAGCAAATGACGAATGTTTTATAGGTGCTGGTATTTGGCGACCAGAATCAAAGGCGCTTAACGCAATTAGAACCTGCATAGATGAAAACCCAAATAGCTATAAAAAAGCAATTTATAATGAGCAATTTAAATCTATTTTTGAAATGTCAGGAGAGTCGCTAAAACGCCCACCAAGAGGTTTTGAAAAAGAGCACCCATTAATAAATGAGCTCAAGCGAAAAGACTTTATAGCCATTAGCCCGCTGACTCAAAAGCAAGTATGTAGCAATAATTTAGTTGATACGGTACTAGAGCGTTATAAAGTGGCTGACTCATTAATGGGTTATTTGTGTTTTGCTCTGGAGCAACCCTATTAAAATTACACAACTTAAAAGCAGTTGAGTTGTTTTTTTACTTTTAGACCCAATTTAAAACCTAATGCATTAACGCAAAGAGAGTATTTATGAGCAACCCACTAATTGGCCTTGAAGGCTTACCACCATTTTCAAAAATAAAGCCTGAGTATGTAGTACCCGCACTAAAAGACGGTATTGAGCTTTGTCGTAAAGCCATTGATGACGTGTTAGCTAAAGGTTCGTACACGTGGGATGACTTAGTATTACCCCTTGAAGAAGCTGACGATAAATTATCGCGCATGTTTTCCCCTGTATCGCATTTAAATTCAGTAATGAATAACGACGAATTACGCGAAGCTTACGAGCAATGCTTACCGTTAATATCTGAATATTCAACATTTGTAGGTCAGCATCAAGGTTTATACAACGCGTATAATACGCTTTATAACAGCGACGAATTTAAAACGCTGACTACAGCACAGCAAAAAACAATTACTAATGCGCTGCGTGATTTTAAATTATCGGGTATTGCTTTAGCGCCAGAACAACAAAAACGCTACGGCGAAATAAGCGCACGTTTATCAGAACTTGCCTCAAAATTTGGCAACAATGTAATGGATGCGACTTTAGCGTGGCACAGGCATATTACTGATGAGAGCGACTTAGCTGGCTTGCCAGAATCAGCTCTTGCACTTGCAGCCGATACCGCAAAAAGTAAAGAATTAGATGGCTGGTTATTTACACTCGATTTTCCATCATATTTACCAATAATGGCTTACGCAGATAACCGCGAACTACGCAGGGAAACCTACACTGCGTTTTCTACGCGCGCATCAGATCAAGGCCCTAACGCCGGTGAGTTTGATAACTCAGATATTATGAGAGAGGAGCTTGCGCTTCGTCATGAACTTGCACAGTTACTAGGATTCAACAGCTACGCTGAAAAGTCACTCGCGACTAAAATGGCAGAGTCACCAGAACAAGTATTCTCATTTTTAGAAGACCTAGCAGCTAAATCAAAACCACAAGCAGAGCAAGAAGTGGCCGAGCTAAAGGCGTATGCTGAGCAAAAACACGGTATTTCTGAATTAGAAGCATGGGATTTTGGTTACTATAGCGAAAAGCTTAAGCAAGAAAAGTATGCAATTTCAGACGAAGTACTACGTCCTTACTTCCCTGCAAATAAAGTATTAAGTGGATTATTCGAAACCGTTAATCGCTTATTTGGTATTAGCGTAAAAGAAGTTACTGATTTTGATACTTATCATAAAGATGTACGCTTTTTTGAAATTGTAGATAGTAGCAATACGCTTCGTGGACGCTTTTATCTAGATTTATATGCACGCGACCACAAACGTGGTGGTGCGTGGATGGATGACTGTATGGGTCGTAAAGTACGTGCTAACGGCGAACTACAAACTCCAGTGGCTTATTTAGTGTGTAACTTTAATAAGGCGGTTGGCGATAAACCGGCGCTGTTTACTCATGACGAAGTAACTACTTTATTTCATGAGTTTGGTCATGGTATTCACCACATGCTGACACAAGTTGATGCTGCTCCTGTTGCGGGTATTAATGGTGTTGCATGGGACGCGGTAGAGCTTCCTAGTCAGTTTTTAGAGAACTGGTGTTATGACGAAGAAGCCTTGAGCTTTATTTCAGGTCATTATGAAACGGGTGAGCCGTTACCTAAAGAGTTACTTGATAAGTTACTTGCTGCTAAAAACTATAACTCAGGCGTACAAATGCTACGTCAAATTGAGTTTTCGTTATTCGACTTTAAAATCCATAACGATTACAAAGTGGGTGAGCAATGCCAAATTCAAGCAGTACTAAACGATGTACGTAGCCGCACATCAATCGTTAAACCGCCTGAGTTTAACCGTTTTCAAAATGGTTTTAGTCATATTTTTGCCGGCGGTTATAGTGCAGGTTATTACTCGTATAAATGGGCTGAAGTACTTTCTGCTGATGCGTTTTCTAAATTTGAAGAAGAAGGTATTTTTAGCGCCGAAACAGGGCAAGCCTTTATGCAAAACATTTTAGAAAAAGGCGGTAGCGAAGAGCCAATGGAATTATTTAAAAAGTTTCGTGGTCGTGAGCCAAATGTCGACGCGTTACTACGTCATAGCGGTATTGCTGTTTAAAAATTAATATTTAGCACAAACCAAATTAAAGCGCCTTAATGGCGCTTTTTTATTATTTTAAAATTATTATCTAATAATTTTTAGTAATTTCATCCTACCGTACTATGCTTTTAGCACACCTAATAAAATGGACTAAGGCATGGCAAAGTTGGTATTGGCAATTGATGACGACAAGTATGTTCATCATATAATTGAAGAGTCTTTAGCAGGGTTTTGTAAAATAATTCATGCAAAAGATGGCGATGAAGGATTAAGGCTAACCAATAAATACAACCCAGATATTATTTTACTCGATATTGAAATGCCAGGTATGTCAGGTTATGACGTATGTAAAACAATAAAGCAAAGTCAAAATACTCAAGATATTCCCGTTATGTTTCTCTCATCTAAAATAGAGCTAAGCGATCGGGTAAAAGGTTACAGCGTCGGCGCATCCGATTACATTACAAAACCTTTTAACGCAGAAGAGTTAATAGCGCGAATAAAGGTACTTTACGAATATAGGCAAAAATGCGCAAAACTTAAATTGGATATAGCAAAAGCGAATAAAACAGCTGAAATAGCAATGACAGAGTCGGGCGATATGGGGCGTATAATGCGCTACGTTGGACAAAGTTATCACGCTAATAACTTTCAATCGTTGAGTGAATACTTTTTTACTTTTTTTGCACCTTTAAATTTAGATGTTGTGGTTGTGTTTTGGTATCAAAGCAAAGGTATTTTTTACAGCCAGCAAAGTGGTGTTTGTCCGCTAGAGCAAGAGCTGCTAGAGCAGCATCGACATGCTCAACGATTTGTTGATATTGGTAGCAGTACTATTATTAATTATCCCAAAGTATCCCTTTTGATAAAAAATATGCCTGTTGATAACGATGCTTTGTACGGGCGCTACAAAGATCTTTTCCCGCATATATTAGAAGTGACCAACGAGAAGGTTGTTACCATGGAAAGAAGCGAAAGCAGTTATGAGCAGGCAGCTCAAATAAGTACAGCCCTTCAGGACATTGTTAAGCAGTTAACTACTCAAAATGTAGAGCAAAACAAAAGTACTAAAATATTTATAGAACAGCTACATGAACTTGACTGCGCCATTAAGCTACAACAAACACAAGCAAATCCCGCGGATCTCACCTTATATATATCCCAACTGGATCAAACAATGCAGTTATTTGTATC
The DNA here is from genome assembly GCF_038900275.1 of Pseudoalteromonas sp. AS71. Lineage (NCBI taxonomy): Bacteria > Pseudomonadati > Pseudomonadota > Gammaproteobacteria > Alteromonadales > Pseudoalteromonadaceae > Pseudoalteromonas > Pseudoalteromonas sp. AS71. The sequence continues at coordinate 144,803 of NZ_JBBMQZ010000003.1, forward strand.
GGCTAATAGCGATTTAGCCTTTATCAAATATCAGCTTAAACAAGTTGCCGAAAGCCGCAATGAACTTATATCTAATTTACGCACTAAAGCGGAAGCCGCAAAGGTCAATACGAATCATCACAGTGATATAGAGCTATTTTAGTGCTTTAAAGTAAAGCGGTTGATATACTACAGGCGTATTTTATCGTCGGAGTTTATTGTGGTTATTCAGTGTGCTTTTAAAGAGTTACGTCCTTATTTAAATGAATTAGAAACACGCTTTGGTTTAGCCCAATGGGCGCAAAATTGCTGTGGCTTTAGCTTACATTACGACGATAAAGGGTTAAGCCTATTTAAAACCGATGAGCCTAAACTAGGTGCAATTAATGTTGATTTTGTAACCGGTGCTGCTGCCCATCGGCGCAAGTTTGGCGGTGGTAAAGGGCAAGCTATTGCCAAAGCGGTTGGTTTAAATAAAGGTGCAACGCCTGTTGTACTTGATGCTACCGCAGGCCTTGGGCGAGACGGCTTTGTACTTGCCTCGCTAGGGTGCAAAGTTATATTACATGAACGTCATCCGGTTGTTGCAGCCCTTTTATACGATGGGTTAAAGCGAGCCTATAGCGATATTGAAATTGGTGTGTGGATGAAAGAAAACATGAGCCTAATATTTGGCTCAAGCCATACCTTGCTCTCTCAGTGCGAAAGCATGCCCGATGTTGTTTATTTAGATCCCATGTTTCCGCATCGCGAAAAATCAGCATTAGTTAAAAAAGAAATGCGCGTATTTCAAGAGCTAGTTGGTGCAGACAACGACGCAGACGACCTACTTGATTTTGCCTATCCACTTGCCAGTAAGCGTGTCGTTGTAAAACGCCCCGATTATGCGCCATTCTTAAACGAAAAAACCCCAAGTATGCAAATTAAAACCAAAAAGAACCGTTTTGATGTTTATGTAAAGGCGGCAATGGTTTAAACATCAAAACAAATTGGTGGTATATCCCTAGAATTTACCCATGTAAGAATCGTTATATTGGCTTGGATCTTAGGATCTAGCCTTTTGAATCTAGGATCTTATTACATTTTCATGTTAGAATTTGCGCAATTTTTTGGCATAGCAAAGTAGCACAGTAATGATCTTAGACGATATTCGCATTGTTTTAGTTAACACGTCACATTCGGGCAATATTGGTTCGGCGGCTCGCGCCATGAAAACCATGGGTTTATCAAAACTTTATTTAGTTGATCCTGCTTGTGAAATAGACAGCCAAGCAAGTGCTTTAGCTGCAGGCGCAACTGATGTTTTAGGCAATGCAGTTATTGTAGGTACTGTTGAAGAAGCTATCGCTGACTGTACATTAACGATTGGCACAAGTGCGCGCTCTCGTACGCTTTCGTGGCCAATGGTTGAACCACGTGAATGTGGTGAAAAACTCGTTACTGAAGCGGTAAATGGCCCTGTAGCGCTAGTATTTGGTCGTGAAAACAGCGGCTTAACTAACGAAGAATTACAGCTTTGTAATTACCATGTATGTATTCCTGCTAATCCAGAATACAGCTCGCTTAATTTAGCAATGGCCGTACAAACACTTAGCTACGAAACGCGTATGGCATTTTTAAATCAACAACCTAAAAAGGTTGAAGAAGACGATGCTGTTTACCCAAGCTCAAAGCAAACAGAGCTGTTTTATGATCACCTTGAAGATACACTTTTCAAAACAGGTTTTATCATCAAACAACACCCTGGTTTAGTTATGACTAAATTACGCCGTTTGTTTAACCGAGCTCACCCTGAAGATGCCGAAATGAATATTTTACGCGGTATTCTCACCTCAATTAATAAGGCTATCCCTAAGTAACTTAGGTATAGCTATTAGTTATAAAAACCAATAGGTAAATAACTAGCTAATACTTGACTAAAATACTCAGGTAATTACAATAGCTGCAATACTTGACCAAAGAGGTCAAGTATTGAAAATTTGTTTACTCTACAATTTAAAAGTATGAGTTTCTAAATCAAATTTTTATCAAGTGATAATACTTGACTAATTTACTCTGGTAATTAAAATTTGCACTCTTTTGTGCAGGGGGCGTTATGAAGTTAACATCAAAAGGCAGATATGCCGTTACAGCTATGCTGGATGTTGCACTACACACAGGTGTAGGTCCTGTAGCCCTTGCTGATATTTCACAAAGACAAGAAATTTCTTTGTCTTACCTTGAACAATTATTTGCTCGTTTACGTAAAAATGGCCTAGTAAGTTCTGTTCGTGGACCTGGTGGTGGTTATTTACTAGGACGTGAAGCGAGCGTTATCTCTGTTGGCGATATTATTAGCGCCGTAGACGAATCGGTCGATGCAACACGTTGCCAAGGTGCCGATACCGGCTGTCAGAGTGGTATGCGCTGTTTAACACATAATTTGTGGTCAGACTTAAGCGCACGCATAGAAGAATTTTTGAATAATATTACCCTTGCTGAATTGGTGGAAAAATCAGATGTGAAAGAAATAGCATCGCGCCAAGATAACAGTATCAATAATGCAATTAAGCAGTTGGAAAACATTCAAGTAAGCTGTCAACTTTAAGGTTGACCTGCAGCGGAGAGAGAAATGAAGTTACCGATTTATTTAGATTACGCAGCGACCACGCCTGTTGACGAACGTGTTGCTAAAGAAATGATGCAATGCCTGACAATGGACGGTAAGTTTGGTAATCCTGCGTCACGCTCACACCGTTTTGGTTGGCAAGCAGAAGAAGCTGTTGACCAAGCGCGTACAGATATTGCAGATTTAATTAATGCAGACCCACGTGAAATTGTTTTCACATCGGGTGCAACAGAATCAAATAACCTTGCTATTAAAGGTGCAGCACAGTTTTACAAGAAAAAAGGTAAGCACGTTATTACCGCTAAAACTGAGCATAAAGCTGTAATCGACACATGTCGTGAGCTTGAGCGCCAAGGTTTTGAAGTAACTTACATGGACGTTGAAGAAAACGGCCTACTTGATTTACAAAAACTTGCCGACACAATGCGTGACGACACAGTACTTGTAAGCATCATGCACGTTAATAACGAGCTAGGTGTAATTCAAGATATCGCGACTATTGGCGAAATGTGTCGCGAACGTAAAATTATGTTCCACGTAGATGCAGCGCAAAGCGCGGGTAAAGTATTAATTGACGTGCAACAGCTTAAAGTTGATTTTATGTCGTTCTCTGCACATAAAGTGTATGGCCCTAAAGGTGTTGGCGCACTTTACGTTCGTCGTAAACCACGTGCTCGCCTTGAAGCGCAAATGCACGGTGGCGGACATGAACGTGGTATGCGTTCAGGTACACTAGCTACTCACCAATTAGTGGGTATGGGTACTGCGTTTAAAATCGCTAAGCAAGATTTCGAAAAAGATCACGCACACATCAGCGCACTACGTAATCGTTTAATCGACGGCATTATGGCTGATATGGACGAAGTATACTTTAACGGCACACAAGACCAATCAGTACCTGGCATTGTAAACATCAGCTTTAACTTTGTTGAAGGTGAGTCGTTACTTATGGCAGTAAAAGACATTGCAGTATCGTCAGGTTCAGCCTGTACATCTGCAAGCTTAGAGCCTTCTTATGTATTACGTGCACTTGGCCGTAACGACGAATTAGCACATAGCTCAATTCGTTTTAGTATTGGTCGCTTTACTACCGAAGAAGAGATTGATTACACCGTCGAATTAATGAAAAACTCTATCGGTCGCCTACGTGAGATGTCTCCACTTTGGGAGATGCATCAAGAAGGTATTGATTTAGATTCAGTTGAATGGGCTCACCACTAATAGTGTGAGCACATACCCTAGCAGGTAATGAGGATAGAATAATGGCTTATAGTGATAAAGTAATCGACCACGTAGAAAACCCACGTAACGTAGGTACTCTAGATAAGAACGATCCGTCAGTGGCAACGGGTATGGTAGGCGCACCAGCATGTGGTGACGTAATGAAATTGCAAATTAAAGTATCTGCCACTGGCGTTATTGAAGATGCAAAATTCAAAACCTACGGTTGTGGTAGCGCAATTGCTTCATCTTCACTTGTAACAGAGTGGGTTAAAGGCAAAACGCTAGACGAAGCAGCGACAATTAAAAACACTGATATCAGTGCAGAGCTAGAATTACCACCAGTGAAAATTCACTGTTCAATTTTAGCCGAAGATGCAATTCAAGCAGCAATTGCAGACTACAAAAGCAAACAAGCGAAGTAAGAAGAGAAACTCATGGCAGTGACATTGACAGATGCGGCAGCAAACCGCGTACAATCATTTTTAGCAAACCGCGGTAAAGGTTTAGGCCTGCGCGTTGGCATTAAAACGACGGGCTGTTCAGGTCTTGCTTATGTACTTGAGTTTGTTGACGATTTAAACGAAGACGATGAAACTTTTGCGGCTAAAGGTGTCACATTAATTGTTGACGCTAAAAGCTTAGTTTACATCGACGGCACAGAGCTCGACTACACTAAAGAAGGCTTAAATGAAGGGTTTAAATTTAGAAACCCTAACCAAGCAGATGAGTGTGGTTGTGGCGAAAGCTTTACCGTTTAAGATTTAAATATCTTTGTAGTATAAATAAGCCCTGCCAGTTAATGTAGGGCTTTGTTATTTTTGAAATTAATTTCTGAATTTTATTGGTTGAAGTTATGCGCTATTTTGAGTTATTTGCAATACCAGTTGACTACAATATTGATTTAGTAACAGTTAACAAGCACTACTTGGAATTACAACGTACTGTACATCCAGATCGCCACGCGAATGCGAGCAGCCGCGATAAGTTAATGGCTGTGCAAAGCGCCGCCGAAATTAACGATGCGCTACAAATATTAAAGCACCCAGTAAAGCGTGCTGAATATATGTTGAGCGAGCTAGGCGTTGATATTCGTGCAGAGCAGCAAACCTTGCAAGATCCAATGTTTTTAATGCAGCAAATGGAACTTCGCGAAGAGCTTGAAGAGCTAACATCATCAAGCGATCCTGATACTGCGATTGCAAATTTTGAAAAACAAATTAAGCAACTAAACGCGCAGTACAGTGCACAACTTGCCGAGCAACTAGCAAGTAACGATGAGCAGCAATATCAACTTGCCGCAGATAATATTCGTAAACTGAAGTTTGTTTATAAGTTGCGTGACGAACTAGAGCGCATTGAAGACAGTTTATTTGACGATTAATTACTTGCTGCAAAGCGAGCAACACGAGTTTAAAGAGCATTATGGCATTATTGCAAATTGCTGAGCCGGGGCAGAGCGCGGCACCACACGAACATAAACTAGCTATTGGTATTGACCTTGGTACAACCAATTCATTAGTTGCAACAGTACAAAGTGGCGAAGCCCGCACGTTAACTGATGATCTTGGCGCGGCTATGTTACCGTCGGTTGTTCGTTATCAAGCAGGCGGTATTACTGTTGGCGCAGAGGCTGCACAAGCAGCAACGCAAGATCCTGCTAATACACTTATTTCGGTTAAGCGTTTTTTAGGCAAAACTCAGGCTGAAATAGAGCAAAGTTATGGCCAATTACCGTATGAGTTTTGTGAAGACAATGGTGCGCTAGCAATAGAAACTGCGGCTGGCAAAATCAGCCCAATTAAAGCATCAAGCCATATTTTAGCTGCATTAAGATCACGTGCTGAGCAAAGCTTTGGTAATCAAGAAATTTTAGGGGCTGTAATTACAGTGCCTGCGTACTTTGATGACGCGCAGCGCCAAAGTACTAAAGATGCCGCAGAACTTGCTGGTATTAACGTACTACGTTTATTAAATGAGCCAACAGCAGCAGCTGTTGCTTATGGTTTAGATTCTGGCCAAGAGGGTATTATTGCTGTTTACGATTTAGGCGGTGGTACATTTGATATATCAGTACTTAGATTACACCAAGGTGTGTTTGAAGTAATGGCCACTGGTGGCGACTCAAGCTTAGGTGGTGATGACTTTGACTCATTACTAGTTGATTACTTTAAGCAGCAAACGGGTGTGTCAGCGTTGTCACCTTCAGTTTTACGTTTATTCATCAATAAAGCAAAAGCATGTAAAGAGGCACTAAGCCAATACGCCAAAGTAAATGTGGGTCTTGAGTTTGACGATCAAAAATACACAGTAGAAGTAACGCGCGAAACGTTTGACGAAATGGCTATGCCTCTCGTTAAAAAAACGCTGCGTTCGTGTCGTCGTGCTGTAAAAGATGCTGGCATAGAAAACGACGAAGTACTGCAAGTTATTATGGTAGGCGGTTCAACTCGTATGCCACTGGTACGTAGCCAAGTACAAAGCTTTTTTGATAAAGAGCCACTGACTTCAATCGACCCCGATCGTGTTGTTGCATTAGGTGCTGCGCTTCAGGCTGATGTGTTAATTGGCAATAAGCCTGATTCTGATATGTTGTTACTTGATGTATTGCCGTTGTCGCTAGGCCTTGAAACTATGGGCGGTTTGGTTGAAAAAATCATTCCACGCAATACGACGATTCCGGTAGCACGCGCGCAAGAATTTACAACGTTCAAAGACGGCCAAACAGCCATGTCATTACATGTGCTGCAAGGTGAACGTGAGCTTGTTGATGATTGTCGATCGCTTGCTAAGTTTAGCTTAAAAGGTATTCCACCAATGGCGGCAGGCGCTGCGCATATTCGTGTGACCTTTAAGGTAGATGCAGATGGTTTATTAAGTGTATCTGCAATGGAAAAATCTACGGGCGTACAAGCTGAAATTCAAGTTAAGCCTTCGTTTGGTTTATCTGACGACCAAGTAGCTAACATGCTAAAAGAGTCAATGAGTAACGCGAAAGGCGATATGCAAGCGCGTATGCTCAAAGAGCAACAAGTAGAAGCACTGCGTGTAATAGAAGCGCTTAATGCATCACTTGCAGCTGATGGTGCATTGCTTGATGATATGCAACTAGCTAACTTACGCACTGAAATTGCAGAACTGGTAAAAGTGCGCGAAAATGCACAAGAGCCTGGCGAAATTAAAGCAGCTATCGAAAAAGTCGATAATGCGAGTAGCGACTTTGCATCGCGCAGAATGGATGCATCAATTAAAAAAGCCCTTACAGGGCAGTCAGTAGACAACATTTAAGAGAGATTAGAATGCCACAAATTGTTTTTCTTCCACATCCTGAATTATGTCCTGACGGCGCTGCAATCGAAGCACCTACAGGCCAAACAGTACTCGACGCTGCGCTTAAAAATGGTATCAGCATTGCGCATGCTTGTGAAAAGTCTTGTGCATGTACTACGTGTCACTTAGTGATTCGTGAAGGATTTGATTCACTTGAAGAAAGTGATGAGCTAGAAGACGACATGCTAGATAAAGCATGGGGCTTAGAGCCTGAGTCACGCCTTGGTTGCCAAGCAATTATAAGAGATGAAGACCTAGTGGTTGAAATACCTAAGTACAATCTCAATATCGTTAATGAAGAGCACTAGTTTTTAACGATGTATATATTAAAAGCCGCTGTTTGATACAGCGGCTTTTTTGTTTGTATGCGTTCATTTTTGTAAGTGAGGTTTTATATCTCGCTTTATTTTGCATTAAAGCTGCATTAAAACCAAATTACATGAGCGCGAAGTAAATTCGCACCTACAAGTTTGGTGTATGTATTGATGTAGGTGAGGTTTTATACCTCGCTATGTTGCATAAGCGCGAAATAAATTCGCACCTACAAGTTTGGCGTATGTGTTGATGTAGGTGAGGTTTTACACCTCGCTTGTTACTAAATTAACACGTACCTGTAATTTTTATACGTAGCCTTTAGGAGATCTATTTTGAATAATTTAACTTTCTCAGACTCATTTATTAACGGCGAGTTTTATAAAACTGATACGCGCTTTAGCGTTAACGATCCCGCGACCGAAGAAAGTATTGTTGATGTAAGCGATATTGACGAGCAGGGTGTAAATAGCGCAATAACTGCAGCTCAAGGGGCTTTTGTTAAGTTAAAAACTACGAATGCGACCGAGCGAAGCGAAACGTTAATGCGCTGGTATGAGCTAGTTATAAAGCACAAACAAACACTTGCAGAGCTAATGACCAAAGAGCAAGGCAAGCCGCTCAAAGAATCGCTTGGCGAAATTGATTACGGTGCTGGTTTTATCAAATGGTTTGCAGAAGAAGCCAAGCGCAGTTACGGTGATGTAATTCCGCCAACAGATAACTCGCATCGTTTAACTAGTTTTAAGCAGCCTGTAGGTGTTGTAGCGGGTATAACGCCGTGGAACTTCCCTGTTGCTATGGTTACTCGTAAAGTAGCTCCAGCTTACGCTGCGGGCTGTAGTTTTATACTTAAACCTTCTGAACACACGCCACTATGTGCTATTGCACTTGCTTATCTGGCCGATCAAGCTGGTTTTGTTAAAGGTGCATTTAACGTACTCGTATCACAAGATGCTAAAACAGTCGGTAAAATGCTGACTGATTCAGAAGTCGTGCGTAAGTTTACATTTACTGGATCTACCGGTGTAGGTAAGCAGTTACTATCGCAATGCGCCGATACAATTAAACGTACATCAATGGAGCTCGGTGGTAATGCTCCTTTTATTATTTTTGATAATGCAGATTTAGATGAAGCAGTCGAAGGATTAATGGCGGCTAAATTTAGAAATAGTGGGCAGGCATGTGTTGCAGCAAACCGTATTTTTATACAGCGTAATATTCTCGATAAAGTACTTTCAAAAATCACCCCTAAGGTTGCAGCGTTAAAAGTGGCAAATGGTTTTGAAGACGATGTCGATATTGGTCCACTCATTTATCCTAAAGCCAAAGAGAAAGTACAACAGTTAGTACAAGACGCACTCGATAAAGGCGCTACGTTGATTGGCGATAATAGTGACTTAGGTGGCAGCTTTCAAAACCCATTAATAGTAAATAACGTAACTACCGAGATGGATATTTACCACGAAGAAGTATTTGGTCCAGTATTAACGGTTATTCCTTTTGATGAAGAAAGTGAAGTGCTTGCACTTGCTAACGATGTACCATTTGGCCTAGCAGCCTACTTTTACAGTCAAAACATTAAGCAAGTCTACCGAATTAGTGAAGGGCTTGAATTTGGTATGGTAGGTGTAAACGAAGGTGTTATATCAAACCCAGTAGCGCCATTTGGTGGTGTTAAGCAATCAGGTTTAGGCCGCGAAGGCGGGCATCAAGGGCTTGATGAATACCTAGAAGAAAAATACGTGTGTATAAAGATATAGCTGTTTTTTAGAAGCGAATTTAATTGCGTTTTGGTTTATTTCAGAAATATGGCAGAAAGATGAACTTTTTCTTTTACGGTTGCTACATAAAGCGCTTAATGCTACCTTTATGACCATATTTTTTGTTAATAAAACAACACTAAAAAACAAATAAAAAGTAAAAGGATTTCTATAAGTAGAAATAACCCCGTGTGTAAATGCCACCGTAAGGTGGCATTTTTTTGTTTGAATAGTTTTGTTTGCAATAAAGCTTTTTAGATGGAAATGCGCTTTTATAGCTATTAACTTATAGGTGTGTAGCCTGGTAAATTATCAAAATCTATCTCATCTAACTGCTCAGGATTTGCATACTCATTGATGTAATTTTTATAAACTTGTGACTCAATAAAAATAGCAAAAATGTCAGCATCAAGATGGTTTTTAGCAACCATTGACCCCAAAATAAATAAACATTCACTGACCGGTTTTGCTTTTTTGTAAGGCCTGTCTACCGCAGACAGCGCTTCAAAAATATCCGTAATAGCCATTAACCTCGCAGGCACCGACATTTGCTCTTTGGTTAAACCTCTAGGGTAACCAGTACCGTCAAGTTTTTCATGATGACCTAAAGCATATTCAGTAACATTGCTTAAGTGTTTAGGGAACGGCAGGGCATCTAAAATATTTTTAGTTACATCCATATGACGCTTCATTACTTCACGTTCGGCTTCGGTTAACGTGCCTCTTCGTATTGTTAAGTTTTCAACTTCATCAGCTGAGAGCAATGGTGTATTAATATCATTAATAACGAGTTGGTATTTGTTTGCAATGCGTTCAATGTGCTCAAGTTCTGCATCACCTAAAAACTCGCCCCCTACATTAACACGCTGTAATAATGCACGGTCTAATGCCAACTGTTTAAGTTCGGTATCAAGTAGTCGTTCAAATTGTTGAACTTCGATAGGTTTTTGCAGCTTCATCGCACAGATGATTTTTTGCTGATACGCTATTTTTAAATCTCGGCTAATTATTTCAAATTTAGCATCTACATATTTTATTCGATCAAAAATAGTTTCTAGTTTTGTCGACTTTTCCATAATGTGATCGGGAGTCGCGATTTTCCCACAGTCATGTAACCAGCCTGCTATATCAAGTTCATGGCGGTCAGCTTCACTCATCGAAAATGAAGCCAATGGGCCTTTATCTATATCATGGACTGCATCAGCTAACATTAATGTGAGCGCTGGCACTCTTTTACAATGGCCGCCGGTATGAGGTGATTTTTCATCTATTGCCATTGCAATTGTTTCAGCAAAGGTTGAAAAAAGATCTTCCATTCCCTTAATCAGTGTTGAGTTAGTTAATGAAATAGCGCCTAGAGAGGCAAAAGATCGAATTAAAGTGGCGAGTTCTTCACTAAAAGGAATATTTTTATTTTGCTCGTCTTTAACATTTATAAGCTGAATGACACCAATAATATCATCTTCATGATCTTTCAAGGGAATTGTTAGCATGGACTCAGAGCGATAACCCGTGCGTGCATCCATTTTGCGAGCTGCGCTCATATCAAAGGGCAGGGCATCATACACGTCAGGAATATTAATCACTTCGCCAGAGTTCGCGGAGTGAGCAACAATAGCTGTTTCATTTGGTTTGCCATCAATAAAAAGATCTATATTAGGAAAATCAACAGGACCACCTAATGTGCCGCCTAAATAAAGATTCAATGATTTGTTTATTACTGTTTCAAACTTTAGTTGTTTGTTTGAGGTAATAGAGTAAATGCTGCCAGCATCAGAATTTGCTATCGACATTACAACTTGCAGTATTTCATCAAGTAACTTAGACGAGTTTTTTTCGGTTGTTAGTCTAATGCTAATATCGATAAAATGCTGAAGATTTGTTTTATCTATAATGTGCTGTCGCATATGTTTATTACTTTTTAGTATGTTTGAAGGCACCATTCCAATCCTTAGCGAGTGTTTGCAAATCAGTGCCCTTAATACGTTCGATAAAAATACTATAAACGTCAGAGCTAAATACGGTCGTGCTTTGTAGTTCTTTAAATAAGCTAAGTGCTTGTGGCCATTTTTTATTATAAAAAAGAGTTATGGCTTGCTGTGATTTTTCAACTTCATTTAACTGCTCTTCATCGAGCTTATCTATAAAGTTTATAGGCTCAAACAACTGTACCGCCGTTGTTTTTCCGACAACTTGCACTTTATCTATTAAACGAAATGAAATATGAGGGCATTCTTTCATAGTCTCTTCTGTAACAAGAATAGCTACGCCGTAAAATTTGGTCAAGCTTTCTACTCTAGCACCTAAATTAACAGTATCACCAAGAACTGTATAGGCTTTACGGTAAACCGATCCCATATCACCTACATTCATGTCGCCAGTACTTAAGCCTATACCAATTTTTATTGCAGGCTGGCTGCTTTCTGCAAATAACTGATTTATTTGCGTTAACCCGTTTATCATAGCCATTGCGGCTTCAACAGCATGGCGAGCGTGGTTTTCATCTTTTAGTGGGGCGTTCCAAAATGCCATCACCATATCGCCTACGTACTTATCAATAGTTCCGTTATGATCAAATATGATTTTGGTAATAGCTGTAAGGTATTCGTTTAAGTAGTCGCTTAATTGATGAGGTGACATACTTTCGGATAAAGAGGTGAAGCTACGGATGTCGGCAAATAGTACCGTCATATTTTTTCGCTCACTTTTTTGAGATAAACTTTTACCTTGTAATATCATCTGGTCTATACGCTCAGGAGGTACATATTGGTCAAACATCGATTTTATTTTTCGGCTGTGCTTCATCTCAGCGATAGATCCAACAATGATGTAGTAACCCGCTAATATAATGATGAGTAAAAGAGGCATTAATAAAGGTAAACTAATTTTTTGTACTGACCATAAATAAACGTTTGAAAATATAACGACACTTGTGACTATAAGAGACAAAATAATAATAAAACGTGCGCTCTTACCGTGGCTAAAAAACGACAATACGCCACCAGTTAATGCAATGATGAGTAAGCTTGCCCCCAGTGACCAATTAGGTTTAGATGGAAGTAGTTCTGGGTGCATTAATCCTTCAAATATGTTGGCATGTACCTCAACACCAGGGTACTGCAAACCAACCGGTGTTGATCTTAAATCAGCGAGCCCAATTGCCGATGTGCCAATAAACGCTACAGTGCCTTCTAATTCCTCTGAGCCAATTCGCTGGGTCAAAATATCGGTAGCCGAATAATAAGGAAAGCTATGCGCACGGCCTTTGTAAGGAATTAATACTTGCCCATACTCATCAGTTTGAATCCACTTATCTTGAAACTTTATACCTTCGAATAAGGTTATACCATCTAACATATTGGAACTGGTTTCTATGTTTTCAGCAAGGGTATACAGCCGAGCAACTTCAAGTGCTAAAGAAGGGTAGAGCTTATCGCTAACTCGATTTACAAGAGCTGCTTTACGTATAAAACCATCTTCATCGCTATGTGCATTGATAAAACCAGTACCCGTTGTCGCATTTTGCAGCTTAGGAATATTTACAATAGCACCAGGAAACTGGTTTATTTGTGAATTAGTATGATCTGCATTTGCCCATACAACACTGCTTTTAGCTGGCAAGTTTTGATTTGTGAGTTGTTCATCAATTAATAAAAAACCAAGAACAGTATCATTTTTAGATAATGCGCTTGCTAGCTTTGAGTCTGCATCGACTTGTTTAGTAATTTCAGCAAAGGGTATAGTGTACTTTTTTGATAAATTGGGTATTTCGGACATGATTTTTGTAACAGGATTTTCTTCCGGCTCAGAAAAAAATATATCGAATGCAATAACAATAACACCTGCATCGGTAAGCTTTGTAACAAGGTCAGCTACTTTTGAGCGACTCCAAGGAAAGCGTCCTTGTTCTTGCATGCTCTTTTCATCGATATCAATTATTACAACGGTTTCATCAATACGCCTAGGCGCCTCTGAAAGTGTTAGTAAAAGCCGAGAGTCGTATATTATACCTTCTACGCGGTTAACTAACTTTGCGAGCGACCCAGTTGAAAATAGCTCTATTGATGCGATTAATAATGTAATAACAGCGCCAATGAAAAAGTGCTTTGAAGTAATTGGTTTTAAGGAACTAATGAGTAACGCTCCTTGATAGGCTAAAAATCAAAAACTCGTCCTTCTCGACCACATTCAATCGTTACTTGTTTTCCGTAATTTATTTGTAGGTATTTTTCTATAGCTGATAACTGCTCATCGGTTCTTGATGGGTCGTGGCTAATAATAACCACATTTTTAATACTCGCTTTTATAGCCAGCTCAGCAACCTGATCTATAGTGCTATGCCCCCAACCATGTTTAAGAGGCAAGTCTGCATCTATAAATTGAGCATCATGAATCAGTAAATCAGCGCCTTCAATAAAGTTGACCCATTCGCTAATGCTTGTTTTTGCTTTTTCTGGCGGGTTTAGCTCATTGTCGGTAACGTAAGCCACCTTTTTTTCATCCGCTTTAATACAATAAGCAGTACCACCACCTGGGTGATTTAGTGGAGCAGTCGAAACCAAAAAACCATTAAGTGTAAACTGCTTTTGAGACGATAAATCAGTATTAAGCGTAATGTTGGCAGGTAAATCTTGATAACACACCGGAAAGTACGAACCACTCATTTGCTTTAATATGGCATCTTGGCTTTTTTTATCATCAACGTTACCCACAGCAATAGTTATATCGCGATTGGGTTGGTATATAGGTTTAAAAAAAGGAAACCCTTGAATATGATCCCAATGATTATGTGTTAGCAAAATATTGATAGGGCTTTGTGTTTCTAATAAACGTGTACCGAGTTCTACAATACCGGTACCAGAGTCTAAAATAAGATCTTTGCCATTATTTTGTTCAATGTACACACATGAGGTATTTCCCCCAAAAATGTGGGTATTACTTCCAGCTGAAGCCATTGAGCCTCTAACACCGAAAAATTTAACTTTCATAATTTAAGGCTAAGCTCCATCTTCTTCAAAATTGAATTTAGAAATACTAATATTGTTAGAGTTAGTATCATTACAGGTGCTGCTTAGGACAACTTGAGTATCATTTTGCAAGATAATTGAAGTAAATACATGTGTGCTGGCACATTGGCTTGCTTCATAAAATCCGGCACCACTGGCTCCAAACGTATTATCTAAAGTACCGTTAGTTAAAATACGCGCTAACATTCCTTTATCGTTAGCCTTGCCGGCTAAAATAAGTTGATTGCTGCTATTGAGCGCTGCACCATTTAGCTCAGTGTCACCACTGGATGCCAAGGTATATTCACCGACACCATTTACAGCATAGCTAGTATCAAGCGCACCCGTAACAAGCAACCTAATAACATTGGCTTTATTTGGCGAATCAATAAGGTTTGCTATTAAATATAACTTCCCGGTTGTGTCAGTTAAAATCCGCACTATTTTATTGTCGGTATCTGTGGTTTCTTCACCTATATATTTAAAGACCTCAGTACCGTTTGAGCTTAGCTTCAATGCAATTAGCTTTGAAGTGCCACTTAATACTGATTTACCACCAATGAAAATATCTGCATTGTCGGTATGTACGCGGTTATAGTACTCAAAGGCTGAGCCTATGATACTTCCGCCAGTGCCAAAGTTAGGCTCGAGGGTGCCTTCTGGCGTTAACATTATAACGATTGGGCTAGGAGTACCACTTGTTACGATTGATCCAACAGTAATAATGTTACCGCTGTTATCAAGTGCAATATCTGTCAGATTTACCAATTCTGCGCCACTGACAGAGGTTGTGTATACACCGTCTGTTGCAAATGATGTGTCTAAATTACCAGACTGATCAACTTTAGCTACAAAACTCGCTTCACCATTTTCACTATTTTTAGAGCCTGCAATAACTAATTTACCGTCGCTTTGCTCGGTTAAAGCGATGCGTGAGTTACTCAAACCTATGGCAATTTCTTTATGGCCACTTTCGCTAAAGCCAGTATCGATATCACCCGCACTCGTAAAGCGTGTTAATACTAACTTAGTAGTTGAGCCCGATTTAGCAGTTGATGCAAGAATATATTTCCCAGCATCAGGGCCATTACTAAGCTGTAAAACGTGCATTGATTCATCGTTAGTTGCATCTACTGAATTAGTAAAGGTAAAGTAACCATTGGTTTCAAAGTTACTAAATAATGTGGCTTGGTCGTCAATTGCTGCAATAAACGGTTTTGTATTTGAGTCATCGTTAACACCTGCTACCCAAATAGTGTCATTAGAGTCGATAGCTAAAGTATTGGCAAATTGCTTACCACTTATACCATCAATTATATTAATGCCGGAGGTGCCATAGGCGCCATCTAGAGTACCTTCATCATTAATCCGTGCTGAAAATAATTTTTCTGAGGCTGATACGCCTGTAGTCCCCGAAAAACTAATACCATTGTTAATAGGTTCGTGTTTAATACCGGAAATTTTAGCGCCGCCATTACCATTTCCGCCATTACCATCAACATCGTAAATTGCTATACCAGCACTGCCAAAAGTGGTAATTAGTTCCCCATCTTCATTAATAGCTAATACTACGGCTTCTTTTTCACCGCTGGTTCTTGTTACATACCCACCGGCAAAGGCAGTAAATTCAGAATCAACAACTCCGTCTACCGCAAAAAGTTCATCGTCTGTATCATTATCAGATATATCAATTGTTAGTGCAGCGCCACCATTAAAGTTATTGTCATTATCGCCATCAGATTTTAAATAACGAAGTAGAGAGTCTTTTGTTCCCTCTGCATTGGTAACACTCCCTACAACTAAGTAATCAGACTTATCAAAGTTCTTAACGGCAAAGCCTTCATCATCTCGATTAGCGCCGCTAACATCTACAATAGCTGGAGTAGAGTTCTCAAAATCTAGATCTGATTTTTTGTAGTGTATCCATAAACTATCGTTTTGAGTGCCGTCAAAGTGTTTGCCCACAGCCAGTAATTTATCGCCATCAATTTCAAGGTCATTAATAACGGTAGTACTATTAAGCGTTGTACATTGAATATCTGCGCCACTTTCATCGTCGTCGTCATCATCATCGTCATCATCCGAACCAGTACTTAACGTTCCAGCGAGATCCATTTTAAGTATACAAGCTTCATTATGGGTGCCATCAAAACTAGAATAGGCAATGAAAAGATCTGTACCGTCAGAAATAATAGCGGTGGCTTCTTCGTCTTGATCTAAATCGAGTATTTTAGTGCCGGTGTTATTAAAGGCAGTATTCATATCACCATTGTTTGAGTAAGAGACAATAAGAAGGTCTTTATCAGCATTGTTGGTAAAACCAACAAAATAAAGGTTGCCATTAAGCTCTATACTGTCTTTAAATTCGCCAGCAGAAAAAATGTCCGAAAGATCAAGCTCTCCTGTAATTGGGCGGCCAAATGTCAAATCTTCAGTTGGGATAAAAAGCTCAACTTCATCAGTAATATTAACGGTTATGTTAACGTTTGAACTTTCATTAGGGGTGCCATCATCAGTTATAGTGATATTTAAGATATATTGATTAGTTGTTTCAAAATCAAATGGGCTTTCACCTACGGTTGATAAAACACCAGAGCTACTATTAATTTCAAATAAAGCAATGTTACCGCCAGTTAAACTATAAGTTAAAGTCTGGTTCTCAATATCTGACGCGCTAACAGTCCCTATAATGTCACCATCTGTAGCATTTTCATTAATACTAAAAATTTGAACTGACGCTACGGGGGCATCGTTAACGGCTGTTACGGTAATGGCTACTGTGGCTGTATTGGTTCCACCATTATTATCACTAACAGTATAAGTTACTGTGGCAAGTCCATTGATATTGACTTCAGGCGTATATTGAATTTGAACGCCAATTATCGAGACCGAGCCAATATCAGCTGAGGCTGAAGCAATCACCAAGCTATCGCCATCAGAGTCAGTATCATTTGCTAATACGTTTATCAGTATTGGTGCCGCATCTTCAGCCATGGTCGCGGTATCGTCATTGGCAACAGGCGCATCGTTTACTGCAGTTATCGTAATAGTGAGTGTGGCAGTATTGGTCCCACCATTATTATCACTAACAGTATAAGTTATAGTGGCGAGTCCATTTTCATTCGGTGCAGGGGTGTATTGAATTTGATTGCCAACTACTGAGACTGAGCCAATATCAGCTGATGCTGAAGTGATTGCCAGGCTGTCGCCGTCTTCATCTGAGTCATTTGCTAATACGTTTATTAATATTGGCGCTGCATCTTCAGCCATGGTCGCGGTATCACTATTAGCAACAGGTGCGTCGTTCACTGCAGTTATCGTAATAGTAACCGTAGCGGTATTCGTTCCACCATTATTATCACTAACAGTATATGTAACTGTTGCTAAGCCGTTGCTATCGGCTGCAGGTGCGTATTGAATTTGATTGCCAACCACTGAGACTGAGCCAATATCTGCCGAGGCTGCGCTGATTGTGAGGCTATCACCATCCACGTCTGAATCATTTGCTAATACGTTTATTAGTATTGGCGCAGCATCTTCAGCCATGGTAGCCAAGTCTGCGTTTGCAACTGGGGCATCGTTTACGGGAGTAATAGTGATAGTTAATGTTGTTGTACTTGTACCACCGCTACTATCACTTACAGTATAAGTAACTGTTGCTAAACCGTTGCTGTTAGTCTCAGGAGTGTATTGAATTTGATTGCTTATCACTGAGACCGAGCCAGTATCTGCCGAGACAGCGCTGATAGTGAGGCTATCGCCATCCACGTCAGAGTCATTTGCTAATACGTTTATTAGTATTGGGGCAGCATCTTCATCAATTATAGCTGAGTCAGCGTTTGCAATTGGAGTATCATTTATTGGTAGTATAGTAATTGTTAAGTTAGTAGTTGCAGTACCGCCGCTTCCATCACTTATTGTGTAGCTAATAATTGCTGTTCCATTTGTATTAGCAACAGGCGTGTATTGGATTTTATTATCAACAACAGATGCAGAGCCTATATCTGCAGTAGCAGCTGTTATTGCAAGAGTATCGCCATCAATATCGGAGTCGTTAGCTAGTACGTTAACTAATAACGCAGGAGCATCTTCGTTCATCGTTGCTGAATCAGCATTTGCAGTAGGGGCATCATTTACGGGTGTAACTGTAATAGTCACACTTGCTGTTCTATCGTTTATACCTTCATTACCAACACTATAGCCATCAGTAATAGTGTAAGTTAGTACTATCTCACCTGAAAAGTTTGCTGGTGGAGTAAACTGTATTTTTCCGGCAACAATAGTCGCTTCTCCAACAATATTTTGTATGTTAGAAATAGTAATTGTATCGCCATCTGCATCAGTGTCGTTAGCTAGCACATCTAATAGAGATGCAGAGCTGTCTTCATCTAACGTATATTGATCGTCATTGGCTTCTGGAAAAGTATTAACACCGCTTTCACTTAACGTTACTTGAGCTGTTGCGGTTAAGCCTTGCTCATTTGAAATTGAATAAGTAAAGCTATCTACACCAATAAAACCTAAGTCTGGCTGATAGGTGAACGAGCCATCAACTTTTAATGTAAGCTCGCCATTTTGAGTTGTATTAATTGCAGTGGTATTAACTGATAAATCGCCAGCCTCAATATTAAAATCGTTAACTAGTAGGCCATTTTGCGTAGTTACTTCAAATAGTTTATTTTTACTAAATTGATAGGCATCATTTTGTGCGACAGGGTTATCAGGTTCACTGTTTATTATTAAAGTTACTGTCGCTGTAGAAGTCGCTCCTAAAGCGTCAATAGCTTGATATTGAAATTGATCAACACCATTAAAATTTGCATCTGGTACATAACTAAAACTGCCATCAATTGCTAATAATAGTTGGCCATGTGTTGGTGCTACAATAAATGTTTCATCAACTGAAAAACTGTCATTATTTGGGTCAGTATCGTTACTAAGCACACCATTGGCTGCTGTAACCACAAGTGTTTCATCTTCGCTTAAACTATAGCTATCATTTTTTGTTACGGGGGCTACGTTAGTGTTTGAACTTACAATGGTTACATTTGCAATAGCCTGAGCACCTTGTGCATCAACAACTCTATACTGAAAGCTGTCTTCACCTTGCATGTTTTGCTCGCCTTGGTATTCAAAGCTACCATTATCAAAAAGAGTTAATTGTCCTCTTGTCGGTTCGCTAACAGGCGTTGTATCAACAGTTAAGTTATCTAAGTCTATATCGCTATCGTTAATAAGTAAGCCAGGCGATAGGACAACTAAGGCTCCATTGTTTGTAATGTTATAAGTATTATCAAGCGCAATAGGGGCGTCATTAACAGCTAAAATAGTTATCTCTACAACTGCGGTGTCTGTCATACCTAGCTCGTTAGCAACTTGATAGCTAAAGGCATCTTCACCATTAAAGTTTGCAATAGGGATATAAGTAAAATCCCCATTTTCATTTATATTAAGCGTGCCATGCTGCGGTAGAATTAAGGCATCAGCATTTACACGTAAAACGCCACTGTATTGATTCGTATCATTTGTTAATACGTTGCCTTGTAGAGTTTGATCTTCATTTATCTGAAACTGATCGGCATTAGCTTCTGGCGCAAATGCAAGCTCTCCACCCACTGGTGCTATGTTTATTGTATTAGCAAAGCCACTTTCACCACTGCCATCAACACCGGTAATAAGGACTTGATAACTTTTATCTGTCAATGACTCGGTAATGCTTAATGCAGTATCTTGAATACTTAAAAATTGTTGCCCGTTTTCTAACTCATTAATATTAGTAGATGAGACACCCGCTTGAGTTGCAATATAAACATTATAACGATTAAGTTCGGGGTTAGCTTGCCACGAAAGATTAATATTATCTTCGTCTCGCTGAGCTGCAACCCCTTCAATTTGATATGGTTGCCAGTTAAAAGTAATTGCATCAGCAAGGACTTGGTTATCTAAAGTGTCAGTTATCCATATTTCTAGGCGTATCTCTCCTGGAGTTACCCCATAAAGCACAGGACTGAGGCCTATAATTGATTTTTCGTAGTCAAAACCACAATCAGAAGAACACAGTGATATGCTTTTATTTACGCTAGGGAGCACCAAATTAACTTCAACAATGCCATCCGCATCCGAAGCTTCAAGTAAAAAAGAAACATTGCCTTGCACGGTTTCGTTTATTTGTGAAAAAACAATATTAGCGCGCGTATTGGCTATGCTTGATCCAACAACTCCTCTACTTGAAGTGACAGCACCTAAAACTTTTGTATTCTTGGTTTGATTACTTGCTATAACGCCAGCTAAATTTATATAGCTAGTCACCGTTGGCGTTAATACTTCAGCTGTAGGCGATTGTATAGTCTCTTGAGCAGGGCTTTCTTCTGAACCTCCACAAGCACTTAACAAAAACACCATAGAACCAAGCAAAAATATATTCTTTGCTGTCATTTTAAATACTCCATAATAAAAGCTTTGTATCCAATGTGTTTATGGTTTTAATTTAAAAGAACCGCTAGCATTTACATCCGGATTATTTATTTCGTTAAGATTAAAGTTGCCAGTAATGTTGTCTAAGTCATTCAAAAATATTGCCTCAACATCACCTTCGGCTTTATTGTTACCATGGGATGCAAATGTAACGGCTAGGTCAAGTTCGCTTAAATTTATTAAACCGCTGTAAGCCGCATACCAATTTCCGCCGGCGTCATTAAAACTAATTTCGCCATCAGGCACTGTGCCATTATCAAAATCAACAGCCATAGTCATAGCAAAGTCAGTAACAGCACCCACACTCGAATTTACATTAAAGCTTGATGCTTCATAGTTAAATACACCTTGGCGCTGAGCTATTTGATCTACTAAAGACGCGCTGCTAACTGTTTGAAATTGTTGTTCAGAATATACATCCATAGCATCTGTATCTGTTTCAAAGGCATTTACTTCAACTTCAGTTGCAGCTACTTGCTCAGTTTCTTCTTCGTTGTCATCTTTAGGATCGATCGTTACAATATTTTGATCAAACACACGTGCCGCACGCGTCGTTTTTAATACTTCACCAGTGGCTGTAATTTGCGCAAACGAAAATGCTTCGTTATCACCCAAAGAAACTACGCTATTATTTTCTAAAGTTAGATCTATTGCGCCATCCCATACAGCTAAAAATACATTGCCTTCAACGAGCTGAACTTCAAAATGTGTTCCACGTATACCAATAGAGCCCACGGGAGTTTTTACACTATAAGAGCCGCCATTTTTTTTAATTACACCTGAAATAGAGCGTAAACCACCTTTAAGTAACTCAATGGACGCAGAGCCTTGTTGGGTATTAGCATCAAATTCGTAGTTAGCAATATTTAGTTCTGAATTTTCTTTTAAAGCGATTAAACCACCATCCGACATCGAAAACTGCGCTTTACTTTTCTCTCCAGTCGTAATGCGATCTACACCAAAAACGGTATCTCTGCGCTGCAACTGTCGTTGTTGTTCAGAGCTTCCATCAACCGCAAGTACTGAGCCTCGCGCTAAAATAGTTTTACCAGCAGGATCATTTGCTTGCGTATAAAAACTTACACACAGTAAAGTGGTAATTACAGGGAGTAAATATTTCATAAATACCTTAAATTAAAATGAGTAAGAAGCGCTTAAATTGATATCTAAACGGTCATATTCGAATAAAGAAATATTACTGGATTTATCTTGATAGTTTGCAGCCAACTGTATTGCTAAATCACGATTAACTAAATAGCGAACAGTAGTCGAAAGCATAAAGAGGTTATCGGCACGTTCTTGTAAAAATAAAGGGTGATCTTCTTTATAATTAATCCATTGGTATCCAGCAAGAGACAACAACTGCCAATGTTGAGCCAGCTGAGTGTTTGCTTGGTAGTACAAGCTAGTAATATTTCGGCTATTAAATTCGCCTTCAGTAATATCGGCTTTTTCGTTTTTGGCGTTAACGCTTAAACTTTGAAACCATTGATTAGTTGCATAGCTAGCACCTGCATTTAATGTATAAAACGAATTATCGAGCTTTTCATCAAACCTATTATTCAAAACACCAGCAGTCGCAGAGCTAAATAAATTAACTTGTTTATTCAGCTTATAATTAGCACCTGCTGTTAAAGCTGATTCAGTACGATAAAGATCGCCATCAAGCAGTAATGGAGTCGTCGATACTTGTGCAAACCAACTTATGTCATTTTGTTTATATTGATAGGCAGCATTAATGTGCGCGTTTATACGATCGTATTGGCTGAGTTCTGCAAATTTGTACCACCCAGTATTAACACTCAAAGTGATTAAACTTTTTTGATCTATAGGGTGGGAGTACTTTCCTCTATAATTTAGTCGCGCATAGTTGTCTTGCGTACTTTTACTTTCTGGCGATAATAAAAATTCACCAATGTTAGGAATTATAATTGTATCTTCTGCCGTACCCGCATTTACGTTGCCATCAACGCCAAGGGCAAGCTCAATATTTTGCTTATAAGAACGCCTAGCTTCTTGTTTTTTAAGTGTGGTTGTATCAAGTAACGACTGTGCTGAAGATTTTATGTTATTAGGTGTATTAGGTGAGTTAATCAGTATTAAAGCTTGTGTGTCAGCAGCAGGTAAATTATTAACTGTTAAATAAGCGCGCACTAAATACAAACGAGCTTGATACCACCTTGGGTTGTTTTCAACCACACGTTCAAAGGCAAATACAGCTGGTGCCGCATTTCCTGTTTTAAGGGCAGAGATCCCTAGTAAAAAATCGTATACGGGTTCGCCCAGGTACTGGTATTCATTATTACTTTTTTGATAAGCCTGAGTATATTTTTTTTCAGAAACTAATTTTTGAAGTTCAATCAGTAGCTTATTATATTCATCATTGCTTTGAGCCAATGAGTTAAAGCTCATTACAGCTAAACAACTACACAGTAAATCTCTTAAAACCTGTTTAATCATGCTTAATTTTATATCCCAGTAGAAGTTTGATGTTTTGTATAAAAAGAGGTGTATGTACTAGAAATTTAGCACTTTTTGTACTTAAGTACAGCCAATGTAATCACATTGGTTAAATAAATGTTATTTAATTTAGGCTAAATACTTGTTTAATAAATCTTCAAATTAAACTTATTAAAATAGGAGAGGTTGCTGATAAACTGCTTTAGCTTAAAATAGTAATTAATTTTGATAACGAAGATTAGGTATGTTGTATAGGATATAAAAAGATAATTTAGGGGGATTATTGAAATATATATAAAGGTATTACTAGGAGAAAAAGTGGGGCGATTGACGGGGCTTGAACCCGCGACAACCGGAATCACAATCCGGGGCTCTACCAACTGAGCTACAACCGCCACTACACACACCTTGTTTGGTGTGGCGCGCATAATACATAAAATAATAAATGTTGTGAAGCCCAAAAGTGAAATAAATTAAAATAATTTAAACCATGCGAATGTAATCAGCGTTGGGCAATTAATATTTACCCATACCCGGGGGGATATTTGGCACATAATTGCCTGTAAAAAATCGAATACAGTTGCATTTAATAGTATCAATTCATTATTTCATGAGAATAAATTGTAAATTAATGTATAATAATGCCCGAAAACGCTTAATAAAAAACATTTGGAGTAAATATGGATTCAGTACTTAATTGGCTTAACGAAAACTCAGGCCTAATCTTACATTATGGTATTCAAGCTGTTGTTGCGCTTGTTATCTTTTTAATTGGTAGTCGTGTTGCTAAGTTTTGTTCTAACTTAACTGAAAAAGGTTTTGCTAAGAAGAAAGTAGATAAGGCAGTTGGATCTTTTGTTGCTAGCATCGTGTTCACTCTTGTGTTCGCAGTAACCATTTTAATGGCGCTTTCGCAAATTGGCATTGAAACAACTTCGTTCATTGCTATTTTAGGTGCTGCAGGCTTAGCTGTAGGCTTAGCATTACAAGGTTCATTATCTAACTTCGCATCAGGCGTACTTATTATTTTACTTCGCCCGTTTAAATCTGGTGACTTTGTTGAAGCTGGTAATAAAATGGGTACTGTTAAGAAAATCGAGATATTTTCAACTGAGCTTCGTACTCCAGACAATAAAGTAATCATCGTACCAAACTCTCAAATAATGTCTGGTGCTATTACTAACTTCTCGCGAGAGTCTACTCGTCGTATCGATTTAGTTATTGGCGTTGGTTACGATGCTGATTTACGTCATGCAAAAGAAGTATTAAAATCTGTATTAGATGCAGAAACGCGCATACTTAAAGATCCAGCTTACAATGTATCTGTAAATGAGTTAGGTGATTCAAGTGTTAACTTTATTGTTCGCCCTTGGGTTAACGCTGCTGATTATTGGCCTACTTACTGGTCATTAATGGAAAATATTAAAATCGCATTAGATGATGCAGATATTACTATCCCATTTCCACAAATGGATGTTCACTTTCACAAGCAAGACTAATTTTAAATAGTTATTTAATTAAAGTTATCTTTAATTGTTGTAGTGATAAAATAGCTATTAGTTATAAAATTTCATGCAGTATTTACTGCATGAAATTTTTTACATTATTACTTAGCTGTTTAGCTTGCTCTAACAAGTAATGCTTTAATAAAATAGATATACATTTATACAAAGGTTGTTTTTTAATGAAATTAAAGTTTTTATCAGTTTTAGTTGCAGTCTCTGCTGCAACAAATGCATTCGCGGCAGACGTAGATCAAAAAACGTGGGAAGTTACTAGTGAGCTTGGTGCTATTGTCACAAGTGGTAATACAGAAACGACCACACTCAAAGGTGGTATCAAGGTACAGCACAATCTTGAACACTGGAACAACGAATACAAGCTAGATGGTATCTACAAAGAAGATGAAGTTGAAGATGCTAATGGCGACAAAAATAAGCAGCGCACAAATGAAAAGTACTCAATTTCTGCGCAAGGCAATTACAAATTAAATGAAGATCATTCTCATTTATTCATTTATGGTTCACACGTTTCAGATTATTTTGGAGCATATAGAAGTGAGTCGGTAATTTCTGCCGGTTACGGTCTACGTTTATTAAACGAAAAGACAATGTGGTTAAGCGCTGAAGTTGGTCCTGGTTATAAATATTTTGAATACCCAGATGACAGCACTGAAATTGATGATAATGGTAACTCTCTTGCAGGCGAGTTTGAAGGCGAAGTAATTGCCTTAGGTAAGTTAGATTACAACTGGCAAATTTCTGAAAGTGCCCGTTTTACCCAATTAGTTGCTGTGGAGTACGGTGATACAAACACTAAAACTCGTTCAGAAACTGCATTGCTTGCAAAAATAAACGGCTCGCTACAAATGAAAGTAGCTTTTAATGTTACCAACAACTCAGACGTTGCTGATGATAAAGAAAGTACAGATACTGAAACGTCATTCACGTTGGTTTACAGTTTTTAACCAATGTAACTAAGTTAATGACACTAAAGTGACAAAAGGGGCGAAAGTCCCTTTTTTATTTGCTCAAAATTAATGTATTATAGCCACCAATTTTGGTTGTAGACCTAGGGATATACCTACTCGTGAAAGTTTTTACACAATTTATTAGTGCTTTTATTCTACTTTGTAGTTTTAGTACTTTGGCTTTTACGCCAACAGCTTCTCAAATTGAGCAATTTAAAAAGCTGCCAAAAGCTCAGCAAGAAGCCCTAGCAAAACAATACGGTGTTGATGTTTCAACAATCACCGGTACAAACCAATCCAATAATCAAAATAATACAGAGCAACAAAACAGTATTGGCGAGCGCACAGAGCCAGAGAAAGAGCAGCTAACAGATGAAGAACGGTTCAAACCAAAAGCAGACGAATTAAAGCCATATGGTTACGAGCTGTTTGCAGGTGAACCAACTACTTTCATGCCGAGTGAAAATGCTGCAGTACCAGATACCTATATTGTAGGCCCTGGCGATCAGTTAAAAATCAACTTTTATGGCAAAGAAAGTGACAGCTTTGAAGTCATAGTTGACCGTGAAGGGCGTATTAGTATCCCTGATTTGAGCCCTGTAGAAGTTGCAGGTTTAACCTTTGCAGAAATTAAAGAACTAGTTAAAGTAAAAGTAGAGCAAGAGGTTATAGGTGTAAAAGCTTTTGTATCGCTTGGTCAACTTCGTAGCATGCGTATTTTAGTACTAGGTGAGGCCTACAAGCCAGGTAGCTACAGTGTTTCTTCATTAACAACTGTGTCGCATGCATTATTTGTAAGCGGTGGTGTATCAGATATTGCTTCTCTTCGTAACATTCAAGTTAAACGAGCTGGTAACGTAGTTGCAAATTTTGACCTTTACGACTTACTTATTAATGGCGATAGCAGTAATGATATTGTATTGAAATCGGGTGATGCAGTATTTATTCCATCGGTTGGTGCTCAAGTAAGAGTTGAAGGGGCAGTAAAACGCCCAGCTATATTTGAACTTAAAAAAGGCGAGTCGGCCAAGCAGTTATTAGCAATGGCCGGAGGTCTTAAACCAAATGCCTATGCCAAAAGTGCAATTGTAGAGCGCTTTAACTTCGATCGTAAAGAAGTACTCTCGGTAGATTTTTCAAAATCACAAATTAACTATATTCCACAAGATGGCGACCGTATTCGCTTTAATTCAGTTAGCTCTCAATATCAAAATTCGGTTAGTCTAATTGGTGCAGTAGCACGCCCAGGCAATTATCAATGGCACCAAGGTAAGCGTATTTCTGATGTACTTAAATCAGTACGTGGTGACTTACTACCGCAAGCTGATTTAAGCTACGGCCTCGTAATCCGCGAAATAAATATAAACGGCGATATAGAAGCGCATCAGTTCGATGTTGCTCAAGCGATTATTAATAACCCTGAAAACAACTTACAACTTAAAGCTAATGACAAAATAGTTGTATTTAGTCGTTTTGAAGAAAAAGAAGCAGAGCAATCAGCTCTAGCAAATATGGCCCTTAGCCAAGAGCAACAAGAGCAGCAACAAAAAGCAGAGCAATGGCATAAGTTTGAGCAAAAAGAATTCGAAAAATATATTGGGGTTAATCAAGAAGATGAAGAGCTTGTTCTAGAAGACAATAAAATACTAACAATTGCTGAAATTTCTAAACGTAAAGCAAAAGAAGAAGAAGACCAAGAACTCAAACCTGAAGATTACGCATTATTTAGCCGCCATAACTTACTAGCGCCAATTATTGCTAAATTTAAGCAGCAAGCATCAGTGCAGCAAGCTATGCAATTAGTTGAGATTAGCGGAAACGTTACTTTTCCTGGTATTTATCCACTAATGATTGGTGGTGAAGTAAGTGATTTAATAACAGCAGCCGGTGGCCTTTTAGAGTCTGCCTACGTAAAACAAGCTGAAATTACACGTATTGTAGCCAGCGATGGTTCTAAAATAGAACACTTAAGATTTGACCTTGAAAGCGCCATGAAGGGCGATCTTCAAAGTAATATTACGTTACAAAGCAAAGACAGCATAAACGTATTCGCTATTCCAAATTGGCAAGAAAACGTAAAAGTAGAATTAAAAGGCGAGCTTAAATTTCCTGGTACGTACACTATACGCCGAGGTGAAACGCTAACTGAATTACTTGAGCGTGCAGGTGGCTTCTCACAATTTGCAGAGCAAAAAGCAGCTGTATTTACTCGTACGTCAATTAAAGAGCAAGAGGAAAAACAGTTAGCTCGCTTATCTACAGAACTTCGCCGCGACATCGCCTCTAAAAGCTTCCAAAACTCAGTAAGTAGTAACACACTTTCTTATGAAGAAATGAACAAGCTGTTAAACGACCTAGCTAGTGTTGAAGCCGTAGGACGTTTAGTAATTGATTTACCTTTAATTGTAAATAATCAGCAAAACTTGGTACTACAAGATGGCGATACACTTTATGTGCCAAGCAAGCGCGATTCAATCAGCGTAATTGGTGAAGTTAACTACTCAACATCACATCTTTATAAATCAGGTGTTAGTGTTGACGATTACATAGCGCTAAGTGGTGGCCTCAAAGAGCGTGCCGCTGAAGATCGAATTTACATTATTAAAGCCAATGGTTCAGTGAAAATACCAAATACAGGTGGCTGGTTCGCGGCAAATAATGCAGAACAGTTAGAACCAGGGGATACTATTGTAATTCCTATGAATGCAGATCACATGGATAAATTGACACTTTGGAGTACTGCAACACAAATTCTTTATCAACTTGGTGTTGCTGTTGCTGCGATTAGTAGTATTTAATAAAGAAGTAAATATTACTTTGTATTATGCTATTGCGCGAAAATTAAGCCTGGGTTTGGTTTTTGTGTAATAGCTGCTGAATAGAGATATATATGAATAGTAAAGACGCACATACTAAAAACCTATCTGTACCAACTATTGCTGATGATGAAGTAAATTTAAGTGAGCTATTCTTTGTCATTTGGGAAGGTAAATGGGTAGTAATTTTAATAACTGTCTTATTCACAATTGCATCAGTGTTTTATGCTCTAAAGCAACCAAATGTTTATAAATCAGAAGCATTACTTGCTGCTGCAGAGCAAGAGCAAAGTGGTGGCTTAGGTGCTTTAGCAGGTCAATTCGGTGGTTTAGCTAGCTTAGCTGGAGTTAATTTAGGCGGTGGTGGCACTGCTAACAAGACCCAATTAGCGCTTGAGGTTTTAAAGTCTCGCCAATTCACTTTTAACTTTATTAAAAAGCACAATATCTTACCAGACTTAATGGCTGTTAAGTCATGGAATCAAGTAGATAATAGTATTGAATACAACGAAGAGATATATAACGAACAAGAAAAAAAATGGTTAAGGGAAGTAAACGCTCCTTTTAAACCAGAGCCATCAATGCAAGAAGCCTTCAAAAAGTTTAGCCAAATTATTACTGCTGATATGAGCAAAGAAAGCGGAATGATAACTATATCAATTGAGCATGTTTCGCCAGTAATTGCGCAGCGGTGGGTTAATTGGTTAATTCAAGATATAAATACTGTAATGAAGTCTAGAGATGTTGAAGAGGCTAATAAAAGCACTGAATTTTTAACAGAGCAATTACAACAAACAAAAGTTGCAGATATTCGAACTGTTTTATATAAATTAATTGAAGAGCAAACAAAAACTATTATGTTTGCAAATGTACGAGACGAATATGTATTTAAAACAATTGATCCAGCATTAGTACCGGAACAAAAGTTTAAGCCGAAGCGTGCATTAATTTGTATATTAGGTTTTCTTTTTGGAGGGATTTTAAGCGTATTAATAGTGCTCGCTAGATACTTTTTAAAGAAAGCGAATGACTGAAAAGCTCTAACTTAATTTATGAATATGCTGCTCTAAGCATTTTGGTATATCAAAGAATAAAGATACATTTTGTATTCGATACATAAAGTATAAAAATATTTAAGGAATTAATATGTTAAACAAAAAAACAGTGTTAATTACTGGTGGCACTGGGTCATTTGGTAAAAAATTTATAGAAACTATTTTAGCGCGCTACCCAGATGTAAAAAAAATAATCATCTATTCGCGTGACGAATTAAAGCAGTCTGTAATAAAACAAAAATACCCTACATACGATTACCCGCAATTACGTTTTTTTATTGGTGACGTTCGTGATAAAGAGCGTTTAACACAAGCGTGTGAAGGTGTTGATGTAATTATTCACGCAGCAGCTATTAAGCAGGTTGATACCGCTGAATACAATCCAACAGAATGTATTCGTACAAACATAGATGGTGCTGAAAATGTTATTCATGCTGCATTAGCATGTGGTGTCAAAGATGTTGTTGCACTATCGACAGACAAAGCATGTGCACCAATTAACTTATACGGTGCTACTAAACTCGCATCAGATAAATTATTTGCTGCTGCTAACAATATTCGCGGCTCTAAAGATATTAAATTTAGCGTTGTTCGTTATGGTAATGTGATGGGCTCTCGTGGCTCTGTTATTCCTTTCTTTTTAGAAAAACGAAAAGAAGGTATTTTACCAATCACACACAATGAAATGACGCGTTTTAATATATCGCTTCAAGATGGCGTTAATCTAGTTATGTTTGCCTTGGGCAACCACCTAGGTGGTGAGATATTCATCCCTAAAATCCCGTCATACAAAATTTTAGACATCGCAGAAGCCGTAGCACCTGAATGCGAAACGCGTGATGTAGGTATTCGCCCAGGTGAAAAACTACATGAGGAAATGATTACAGATACTGACTCGTTAAATACGATTGATTTGGGTCCTTACTACGCAATTTTACCATCTGTATCGTATACATATACCGAAGAAGAATACCTTGCTCATCACAAAGCTGAAAAAGTACCGTTCGGTTTTAAATACAACTCAGGAACGAATACTGAATGGGAAACAGTAGAGGGTTTGCGTAAACTTATTATTGACCATGTAGATTCATCATTTGAAGTGCAAGGCTAACAAAATGATACCGTATGGAAAGCAAGATATAACTCAAGCAGATATTGATGCAGTG
This sequence comes from Pseudoalteromonas sp. AS71, assembly GCF_038900275.1. Taxonomy (NCBI): domain Bacteria; kingdom Pseudomonadati; phylum Pseudomonadota; class Gammaproteobacteria; order Alteromonadales; family Pseudoalteromonadaceae; genus Pseudoalteromonas; species Pseudoalteromonas sp. AS71. The sequence goes on from NZ_JBBMQZ010000003.1 coordinate 175,463, forward strand.
GTTAATGTTCTAAAGTCGGATTTTTTGACGCAAGGGCCACAAGTCCCCGCTTTTGAAAATGCACTTATGAAAGCGACAGGTGCGGATCACGCACTTGCCGTTAATAGTGCAACGTCAGCTTTGCATATTGCTTGTTTGGCGCTTGGGCTAGGGGCAGGTGATACATTATGGACAACACCAGTCACTTTTGTAGCCTCAGCTAATTGTGGTTTGTATTGCGGAGCCTCAGTAGATTTTGTTGATATAGACCCCGCTACTTACAACCTTTGCCCAAAAGCATTGGAGCAAAAATTAGTACATGCTAAAAAAGAAGGTGTTTTGCCTAAAGTTTTAGTTGCAGTGCATTTGTGTGGTCAGCCATGTGACATGAAAGCAATCCATGCGTTATCAATAGAGTATGGCTTTAAAGTCATTGAAGATGCTTCACATGCAATAGGTGGCCGTTATTTAGAACAACCAATTGGCTCATGTGAGTACAGTGATATTACCGTGTTTAGCTTTCACCCTGTTAAAATTGTTACCACTGCAGAAGGTGGTGCGGCATTGACGAATAGCAAAGCACTTGCAGACAAAATGGCACTTTACCGAAGCCATGGAATAACACGTGACGAAGCATTAATGGAAAATGCATCTCATGGTGGTTGGTACTATGAGCAAGTGGATTTAGGTTTCAACTACCGTATGACAGAGCTGCAAGCTGCACTCGGTGTGTCGCAAATGAGCCGCTTAGGTGAGTTTGTTTCTGCACGCCATGAATTAGCAGTGCGTTATTACGATAAGCTAGCTAGTTTACCGATTGTACTGCCTTATCAGTTACCTAATACTTATTCTGGCTTACATTTATATGTTATTCGTTTAAACCTAAATGAAATTAGCAAAACGCACAAAGAAGTGTTTGACGAGCTAAGAGAAAACGGTATTGGTGTAAATCTGCATTATATTCCTGTGCACCTACAGCCTTATTACCAAAAAATGGGCTTTAAACAAGGTGACTTTCCAAATGCAGAGAGTTATTACAGCAATGCTATTTCATTACCGATGTTTCATGGTATGACCCATGAGCAGCAAGACGAAGTTATCAGTACGCTCACACAAATATTAGAAGCCTAATCATGAATATAGCAATCATCCCTGCACGTGGTGGCAGTAAACGCATACAGAGGAAAAATATCAAAGAGTTTCATGGTAAGCCAATGATTGCTTATTCAATTGAAGCGGCTTTAGACAGCAAGTGTTTTGATAAAGTAATTGTCTCTACCGATGATGCTGAAATAGCCGAAGTTGCAATACAATATGGGGCAGAAGTACCTTTTATGCGTCCTGCTAATATTGCGGATGATTATGCAACCACGCTTGATGTAATAAAGCATGCTGTTGAGTATACCGAGTTACAGGAATGGGGCGTTGAAAATGTATGTTGTATATATGCAACCGCTCCTTTTTTAATACCTGAGTTTATTCAGCGCGGATTTATAGAGCTGACATCGAGTAATGTAGATTACGCCTTCAGTGCAACAAGTTTTCCTTTTCCAATTCAAAGAGCTTTAAAGCTTAATGATGCACGCTGTGTCGAAATGTTTCAGCCAGAACATTTAAATACTCGTTCTCAAGATTTAGAAGAGGCCTACCATGATGCAGGGCAGTTTTACTGGGGTACTGCCAAGGCATTTATAGCAAAAAAAGCTATTTTCGGAACAAGGTCGAAGGCTGTTTTGTTACCACGCAAACGAGTACAAGACATAGATACACCTGAAGATTGGGAATTAGCAGAAGCTTTGTTCCGAGCGATTGAATGCTAAAGGTCGTAATTAGGGCTGATGCGTCTTCTTACATAGGCAGCGGACATATCATGCGTTGCTTAGTATTGGCTGATAGTCTAAAACTAGATGGTCACGACGTTTTATTTGCCACCCGCCCGCAAAACGGTGATTTAGTCACATTTATAAAGCAGCGTGGTTTCTCTATTTATGAATTGCAGCAACCTTCAGATTGGTTAGTACCAACTTCGACTGCGGATTATGCCTCGTGGTTGCAAGTCACTGAGTATGATGATGCCCAAGAATGCGCTACCGCATTTGATAGCCCTGATTTAGTCATTACAGACCACTATGGTATTGGTGTACAGTGGCATAAGGTAGTAAAAAAAGCGTATAACTGTAAAGTTATTGTAATTGACGATTTAGTAAGAGAGCACGCTGCAGACTTAATTATAGATCAAACATTGCTTAGAGAGCCAAGCGAATATCATTTATTAAACCCTAAGACCACCGCCTTAACAGGTACGCAATACGCGATTATAAACACTCATTTTTCATCTCGTCATTTGTCGCAGTTGGCAGTAGTAAATACATTAAAAAATAGACCTCGTGTATTACTGTCAATGGGAGGCATAGACGCCCCCAATGCAAGCTTACAAGTACTTAAAGTTTTAAAAGATAGTGTTAACCCGCCTATAACGACTGTATTGCTTAGCACAAGAGCACCTCATTACAAAAGTGTTACAAAGTTTGCTATAGAGCAAAGTGCGTGGTTGACTCACATCGATTTTGTAGATGACATGGCTACTCTCATGTGTGAGCATGATATTGCCATTGGCGCGCCAGGCTCAACGTCATGGGAACGTGCTTGTGTCGGGTTACCGAGTATTGTTATTGCACTTGCTGATAACCAGCAGACTATTTGTAAAAATTTAGAAGTCGTTGGTGCTGCAATTAGCGTTGAGTTAGAGGCGATTAGTAAAAACTTAATCAAGGCGTATGAGCAGTTAATTACTGACTATTCAAAAATGCGAACAATAAACCTGCAGTTATGTGATGGGCAAGGTGTTAAGCGAATAATGAAGCACATTACCCAATTACTTAATGGCTCACTAAGCCTAAGATTAGCGACACAACTTGATGTTGAACAGGTGTACGCTTGGCAATGTGAACCTGAAACACGACGTTATGCACTTAATAAAGACGTTCCGAGTTTAGCTGAGCATCAGGCTTGGATGACTAAAAAGCTAGCAAGTAAAAGTGACTACTTTTATGTGATTGAATTAACCAAAAGCAAAGATGAAAAAGCGGTTTCTGTAGGCGTAGTCAGGTTAGATAAGACAGCCGAAAACACGTATACCATTTCCATCTTTATAGCGCCAGAGCACTTTGGTAAAGGGGTTGCGAAACTCGCTTTAAAACAAGTAGATATATTACATCCTACAAAAATTATACATGCTGTTGTACTAAAAGAAAATACAGCATCACAAGCTTTGTTTAGCCGAGCTGGCTACCAACGAATTAATGAAGAGCAATTTACTCGACAACCTGTGGAGTGAGGGATTTATGAATAAATTTATTACTATCGATAACAGAAAAATTGGCCCTGACTATGCGCCGTATATCATTGCTGAAATGTCAGCGAATCATAACGGTGATATCGAAAATGCCTACAAAATAATGGAAATGGCAAAAGAGTGTGGTGCAGATGCAATGAAGCTGCAGACTTATCGTCCTGATACCATAACAATGAAAAGTGATAATCCTGAATTCTTAATTAAAGGTGGGTTGTGGGACGGTAAAACACTGTATGACTTATATGAAGAAGCACACATGCCGTGGGAATGGCACAAACCTTTATTTGAAAAAGCCAAAGAGTTAGGTATCACTATTTTTAGCTCGCCGTTTGACTTTACTGCCGTTGATTTACTCGAAGAACTTGGTGCGCCTGCTTATAAAATAGCATCGTTTGAAGCTATTGACTTACCATTAATAGAGTACGTTGCTAAAACAGGTAAGCCAATGATTATATCAACCGGCATGGCTAACGAAGAAGAAATTCGTGAAGCAGTAGAAACTGCCAGAAATGCAGGTTGTGAAGAGCTTGTTGTACTGCATTGTGTGAGTGGTTACCCAGCGCCCTCAGGAGATTACAATCTGGCGACTGTTGCAGATATGGCCACACGCTTTGATGTATTAACGGGTCTATCAGATCATACTATCGATAATACGACGGCTATTACATCAGTGGCTTTAGGTGCATGTTTAATAGAAAAGCATGTCACGCTTGATCGAAATGGCGGTGGACCAGATGATAGCTTCTCATTAGAAAAGCCAGAGTTACTACAGTTGTGTAGAGACTCTAAAATAGCATGGGAAGCGGTTGGTAAAGTAAATTACGAGCGAAAAGAGAGTGAAATAGGCAATGCAATATTTAGGCGTTCACTCTATGTGGTAAAGGATATCGCTAAAGGTGAATTATTTACGCATGAAAATGTAAAGAGTATTAGGCCTGGTTATGGACTAGCTCCTAAGCATTTATATGGCGTGATAGGTAAAATATCTAGTTCAAGTATTCCTTCAGGAACTGCTCTTTCGCATGAGCTTGTAAAGTGAAGTATTATTTCTCAGTGTTGTTGAAGTAAAATGAGCATAATAAAAACTTTTAAATTGATGCACACTTGTTTATCTAAGGAAGATGAGTGTGTTTTGGCGTATTTTTTTGGAACCAAACTCGAAAGTTTAGATAGTTATAAAAGGTTGAAGTCCAAACATCCGGGAATAATTCCACAAATATGTTTATATTTTTATACATTATTAAAATTAGTTCGTTTTAGGAAAGAGAACTTAGATAGTGCTCATGAGATATTAGTATTTGCGGGGACTAATAATCAATATAATAGCCTTGACTCAACCTTAAATGGATTAGACAGGTTGAATATTGCATATAATTTAATTACGTCAAAAGTTATTAAAGGGAAAAGTAATGATTTCTCAATTAATATATTTGATTTTTTAATCAGTGTATGTACTTTTGTTATTAAATCCCCAAGACTTTATTTTAAATTAAAAAAAGCAAATAAAAATTTTGAAATAAATTACTTTTTTTCTGCACTTTGTCAGAGTTATACCTTTTTACCTTACTTTATCAGGACGCTAACTAAGCTATCGAGTAAAGGAAATCTAAAGTTAGTCATACTATCTAACGATCATAATAGCGCGAATAGGTGCTTACGCCTTGTATGTGAAATGTTAAATATAAAAACCTTTTATATGCAACACGCGTCTGTTTCGAAGTTATTCCCGCCCCTACAGTACGATTATGCATTGCTTGATGGTGAAATAGCTTATGAAACATATAAAATGTGCGTTGATAATCTACCAGGTGTATCAGTATTTCCTGCTAACGTGTTTTTAAGTGGTCAAAAAAAGTTAATAAACACAAATAAGGATGTAACTGGTGCTTTTGATGTAGGAATAGCTGTCAACATGTTGGATGATTTCGATTACTTAAAAGTATTGATTGAAAGATTAGTTGAGTGCGGAAATAAAATATTAGTAAGAACACACCCATCTCAACCGAGTTCTTTTTTAAAAAAGTTATCGGTTATTATTACTAACACCCAAATTCAGTGGTGCGATCCAACTACAAATAGTTTGAGCTCTTTTTTTAATTCAATAAATTGCTTAGTGTCAGCTAATTCTAGTATTCACCTAGAAGCTGCATTAGCAGGAAAGGCAACCTTATATTATGAATTTTCTTCTGATGCAGATATGTCTGATTATTATGAGTATAAAAAAAACGGCTTAGTATACCCTTTAAATTTAGATAATATTGAACAGTCTATTAAAGAAGGGGTTATTTATTGCTCTTCTAAAAAGCGTAGTCAAGCGGTAAAAAAATATAGCGCAACATATATGACAAAGTGGGAGCATCAAGAGGGAGAGCTTTCTGCTGAGTTAATAAAAAAAATCTTAACCAATGAAAGTTTTAATGATTTGTTCAAACTATCTAAATCAAATTTTTATACACTTTATGACATAAGACAATTATGAGTGGTTTCTTCAAAAGTAGTTCAATCTATGTATTAAGCTCTATAGCAAGTGCCTTAATACCTTTTATATTACTGCCTATTCTAACTCGTTACCTTACACCTGAAGAATACGGCCAAATTGCTATGTTTATCATTTTCACTAGTGCCTTAGCTGCTTTAATAGGTTTAAGTGTAAATGGCGCCGCCAATCGCCGTTTTTTTGATGAAAATATTCTTCCAGCTGAACTTGCGAGGTTCAATGGAAATTGCTTTTTTATATTATTAGCTAGTACGAGTTTATCATTAATCATTTTAGCATTTATCGATAATTTTTTAGCTGCATATTTAGGTATTCCAACGACTTGGGTTTACTTAGGTATATTGAGTGTTTTTTTTAGCTTTATATTAAATATACGCTTAGGACAATGGCAAATTAGAGGCAGAGCAAAGTCGTATGGTGTACTTCAAATCACGAATGCACTCGTTGTTTTATTATTTAGTTTATTGTTTGTTATTTTATTTAAATTAGGTTCAGATGGACGTATTTTCGCAATTGTTATAACAAGTACAATGATTGGCTTTGTATCTTACATAATTCTTCGTAAAGATAAGCTAGTTACATTTGAATATAATATAAATGATATTAAATATGCTTTATCATTTGGTGTGCCACTTATACCGCATGTGCTAGGCGGTTTTTTATTACTCTCTATTGACCGATTAATAATAAATAAAGAGCTAGGTTTGGAGATGACGGGAATTTACATGGTAGCTCTTAGCTTAGGTAATGCTTTAAATATTATTTTCACTAGTATTAACAAAGCTTACTCTCCTTGGTTGTTTAGTCAGCTAAAAGAAAATGATCTTAATAAAAAAATATCGATTGTTAAAAAAACATATATATATTTTGTTTTTTTAATTCTAATGGCGTTACTATCTTTTTTTATTGCTCCGACGATATTGAAACTTATAGTAGGTGAAAAGTTCTACCAAGCTGCTGAAGTATTACCCTTTATCATCGCAGGGCAAATCTTTCTAGGCATGTACTTTATGGTAACGAATTATATCTTTTATATAAAGAAAACCAAATACTTATCATATGTAACTATTTCTTCAGGTGTGATTAATATTGCTTTGTTATTAATTCTAATTCCACACTACGGTATAATTGGTGCGGGATTTGCCTTTTTGATTGCAAATGTCTGGCAGTTTATCTGCACATGGATTGTCAGTGCAAAACTATTTGATATGCCATGGGGGCTAAGAGAGTTAAAATGAAAAGTATATTAAACTTAATGCGCAAATTAAAATGTCGTTTCAGAAAAAAATATTACACCAAAAAAGCGCTTAAACAAATTTCTTATTGTAAAGAACTGCCTAATATCAACTATAAAAGCAGCTTCAATGGAAATACATATTTGGGAAGCAATTGTCATTTTAATGGAATGCAAATTTCGGGTGGGGGCAGGGTTACAATAGGTGATAACTTCCACTCGGGGTCGTCGTGCATGATGATAGCTCAAAACCATAATATTAATGGCGGAGCCCTACCTTATGACAATACTTATATTTTAAAGGATATTGAAATAGGCGATAACGTTTGGCTAGGAAACCGAGTTATTATTTTAGGTGGGGTTAAAATTGGTGAAGGGGCTGTAATACAGGCTGGTAGTGTGGTTGTATCTGATATTCCTGCACTCGCTATTGCAGGCGGACACCCTGCTGTTGTTTTTAGTCATAGAGATTCTGAGCATTACTTTAGGCTTAAAAACGAAGAGAAGTTTAATTAGAGCATTATTTGGCTGAATTATTTAACCATTGCTAATGAGTATTAAGATATTAAGTAGTTTAATAAGCAATACCTTATTATCAAAGGTATATTTAAATTACTAGTCGATTATTCATTATCGTTTTGTAATAAAGCCACGAAATTAATAAAAAGGTATAGATATAGTGTTGGCAGAAATAAGATCATTATGGATCGGTGGATCTTTATCTAGATTAGAGAGAGTGTGTTTAACGTCTTTTTTGCGCGCAGGGCATAAAGTGTACTTGTATACTTATGATGAAGTGCTAAACATACCTGAAGGTGTGGAAGTACTAGACGCTAATTCAATACTCCCTAGAGATAAAATATTCACTTATGGAGCAGTCACTGGCAAGGGAAAGGGAAGTTACGCAGGTTTTGCAAATCACTTTAGATATGAAATGCTTTTAAAGTGTAGCAATACCTATTGGGTTGATATGGACGTTATCTGTTTATCTCCATTTTACATTGAGAACGAGCTCGATTTTGGCTTTGAAAATGATACTTATATAAACAATGCCGTAATTGGAACTCAGGAATCGGGTAACAAGTTATTTTCTAATTTAAGTAACTACTGCAATAATCCATTTCAATTTACAAAATGGGATACTTTTAAGTTCTTAATCAGAAAACTTATAGGAAGGACATGGGGAAGAGGGGATTTCTCATATCTACCGTGGGGAATTACCGGCCCAAAAGCACTTACAGGCTTTGTGAAAAAAGGAAGTTTACTTAATTTTGCTGCACCAATCCAAAAATATTATCCAATTCCATCCGCTGATTGGAAGCATATATTTTTTGCTAGTGACGAGCATATTAACCTGGATGGGGCTCAAGCCGTACATTTATGGAATGAACAATTGAGAAGAGATGGTTTAGATAAAAATTCAGTTTTTGATAAAGACTCTTTATATGAAAGATTGATCTTAGATTTAAAACTCGATGAATAGTGACTTCTTGTAAATGATTTATCTAGTTCTTATTGCTGTTGTTGTTTTGTTTTCATATTCATCTATAGCAAAAAAAGATTATAGTTTTCTAGGGTACTTTTTAGTTCTTGTACTAGCTCTGTTTGCTGGTTTAAGGCATGAGGTTGGTGCGAAGCCTGATTGGGAAGTGTACCATCAGGTGTTTTATGATGCGCCTGAATATCTATCTAACTTATTTAATTACTTTTCAGATAATAGCCGCTTAGAAAAGGGATACTTAACTTATAATTTTATTATTCATTATTTCGTTGAAGACTTTAATTTTTTTCTAGTGGTCACTGCATTATTTACAATTGGATTAACGTACAAAAGTGTATCTATTTATACACCAATGACCATTTTTGCATTACTACTATACATGCGATATGGTTATTTTCAGTTTAATATGATGTTTTTGAGGCAAGGTATTGCTGTAGCAATATTTTTATATTCCATACGGTACATTAAAAGTAGAAATATTTATGGTTACTTTTTATTAAATATAATAGGAATTACATTTCATGTTAGTTTAATTGCTGTATTACCTTTGTACTTTTTTGTACACAAAAAATTTAGTCCCCGCGTATTTTTGTTGATCTTAGCGAGTTCTATATTTTTACAGGCTATCAATATAATTAAATTACTAGCTGACGCCTTGCCAAGTTCGAATATTATTCTTTATGCTTTTAAATCATATGTTTCCTCTGGAGAACCAAAGCCATTTTCTTTCTCATTCATAGAAAAGCCCTTAATGTTCTTTATTTTATTATATTATTACAAAAGGTTAGAAAAAAGGTTTGAATATTACAACTTATTTTTCAACCTGAGTTTTATTGGTCTTATCTTAAGTATTTTGTTTTTACAGTTTGAGGATTTAAGTGATCGATTTGTTATTATTTTCAACATAACGAATATAGTTCTTTTGACTTACTTGATGCGTATATTTAAGGGAGGAGGCAAGCTCGTTTATTTGTTTATAGTATCGTTGATTGTTGTTTTTTTTGTTTACAAAATAACAAATGCAGAACAATACATACCTTATAATATATTGGGTAAAATTTATTTTTAATTACAAGGCTTCCATGTTAACAATAGGCATATCAACTGTCGCTTCTTCTTTGAGTGAGTTGATTATATATATACAGGATAACATTAAAAAAATTGATCCTAGTATTGATTTTTTAATTTGCTCTCAAAGAGAACCAGAGAATGTGGCTATAGTTATCTCTGAAAGAATAAAAGTATTAAAAACAAATGAGTCAGGACTAAGCCGCAGTCGAAACACACTACTTAAAGAAAATAAAAATAAATGGTTATGGATTCAAGATGATGACATAAAAATAGAATTTGAAGCTCTACAGAAACTTTTAGAAACTCTTTCAGAATCAAGAGACGATCTTGTTTTTATTAAAGTAAAATCATTAGAAAATAAAAATGAATTTTATAAAAATTATACTTTTCATGAAACTCATCGATTAACCAATTCGTTAAAAATATCTTCAATTGAAATAGTCGTACGGCGAGAATTTGTAAACGATAAAAATATTAAATTTGATACAAATTTGGGCTTGGGTACAGATCTTCCTTGCGGTGAAGAAAATAAGTTTGTATTAAATTTATTTCAGTCCAATGCAAAGGTAAAATATCTAGATTTAGCTACATGTTTTCATACCACAGAACTTGAAGGTAGAGAGATTGACCATAAAGGACGCTTTTCTGCACGCGGTTATTTATTACGTTTTTACCCGTTTTATATTAGCTTCCCTCTAATGATTAGATGGGCAATATACATTCCTGCTGAGTTGTCTTTTTATAGAAAGATAATACTAATGTTAAGAACTTATTTTAAAAGGTAATTTTAAGCATTATATAGCCATAATAATTTTAACTAAAGATTATTCCCATGTGTAATTAATCACTTATATAATTAAATTTTTGATACCATTAAGTTCTGGCTTTTATCAAATTAATGTCAAACCTATCAGTACAAATCTATAAACAGGATAACTAATGAAAATCCTATATTTACATCAATACTTTGCTACGCCCGAGTCAAATGCTGGAACGCGATCTTATGAGATGGCCAAGCGACTAGTTAAAAGCGGTCATGATGTTACATTTATTACTAGCTCGGCTTATTTTTCAGATAACTACAATCTAAACTATGGTTGGAACCTTATAGATATTGAGGGTATAAAACTACACGTTCTACATTTAGCATATTCAAATAAAGATAGTTTTTTTAAGCGAATTTTAAAATTTATTAGGTTTTCAGTAAGCTCAACAGTTAAATCTTTTTCTATCAAAGCCGATGTGGTTTTTGCCACAAGTACACCCTTAACTATTGCGATACCAGGGGTGATTTACTCTAAGTGCAAAAAAAGGCCTCTAGTATTTGAGGTACGCGATCTTTGGCCTGAATTGCCAGTTGCTGCAGGCGTCATAAAAAATAAATTCATAATTAAATTTGCAACATGGTTAGAAAAATATACCTATAAAAATTCAACTAGATTGATTGGTCTTTCACCAGGCATGTGTGATGGAATAATAAAGCATGGTATTTCGCCTGACAAAGTAACCCTTGCTACAAATAGTTGTGATACGAGTTTGTTTGATGTTAGTAAAGATGTCGGCATTGATTATTTAAAATCTAAGTTAGGTTTTGTTAATGGTAGAAAACTTATTGTATATACGGGTACGTTCGGTCTAATTAATAATGTGAGCTATATTGTGAGCTTGGCAAAAGCTGCGCAGAACTCTAATCCAAATTTATGTTTTGTTGCAATTGGTGACGGGATGGAGAAAGAGAAGATAATAAGCGAAGCAAGGGCGCTAGGTGTTTACAATAAAAACCTATACTTTCTTGACCCAGTACCAAAAACAGAAATAGTTCGTTTATTATCTGCTGCAGACTTATCTTTATCATTATTCGGTCCAGTAAAAGAGATGTGGCATAATTCTGCAAATAAGCTGTTTGATGCATTAGCTTCAAAAACGCCTATCGCTATTAATTACGGTGGTTGGCAAAAAGACTTCATTAAAGAACACAAATGTGGCTTAGTTTTAGAGGCGGATGATTACAAGGCATCTAGTATGCTTATTAGTGACTTCCTTGACAGTAAATCTGATTACGAAACAGCCGTGAATAGCTGTAAAACACTAGCTTATGAACATTTTTCTAGAGACATGATGGCTACAAGAGTCGAAAAAACGCTACAGGATGCTATTAATGATTAAGTATCTTTTTGACTTAACGGTTTCAATAATTGTATTTTTGATTTTACTTCCAGTTATATTACTGGTTGCTGTGCTAATCAGAATAAAATTAGGTTCACCTATTTTATTTACGCAAAACCGCCCTGGTTTACACGGTAAAGTATTTAAAATGATGAAGTTTAGAAGCATGCTCGATGCCAAAGATAAGCACGGTAACTTGCTTCCAGATAACGAAAGAATGACTAAGTTTGGCGCTTTTTTACGCTCAACTAGTTTAGACGAGCTACCTGGTTTGTTTAATGTTATTAAAGGCGATATGAGCTTAGTTGGGCCTCGGCCACTATTAGTGCAATATTTACCGCTGTATAACTCAGAGCAAGCTAAACGCCACAATGTAAGACCTGGTATAACAGGTTGGGCACAAGTTAACGGGCGTAATGCAATTGGCTGGGATGAAAAGTTTAAGTTTGATGTATGGTATGTAGAAAATCAAAGCTTTCTACTCGATATGAAAATATTACTGTTAACTGTAAAAAAAGTTTTTGTAAGAGAAGGCATCAGTGCTGATGGGCACGTAACTATTGAACCTTTTAAAGGCTCTAACAATGACTAAGCCATCTGTAAAAACGTTGGCTATTTTAGGGGCTAGTGGCCACGGTAAAGTAATAGCTGATATTGCAGAGCAACTAGGTTTTAGTATTAGCTTTTATGATGATGCATATCCTGATAAAAAAAGTATAGAGCATTGGCCTGTTATAGGTACATTTTCAGATTTACTCAATGTACCTAGCACCAACATAAATGTTGCTGTTGCTATAGGTCACAATAATACTCGAGAAGAAAAAATAACAACGTTAGCCAAAAATGGCTACACACTACCAGCCCTAATACACCCAAGGGCAATTATAAGTAAATATGCTCAAATAGATTTAGGGTCTGTCATAGCTGCTAATACTGTTATTAACGCTTTTGCAGTAATAGGCCGTGGCTGTATAATTAATACTTCAGCTATAATTGAGCATGATTGTAAAATAGGTGACTTTACCCATATTTGTCCAGGTACAGCATTAGCTGGCGGAGTTTGCGTCGGGCGAAGTAGTTGGGTAGGTATTGGAAGTAAAGTAAAACAACTTATTAATATTGGCGACAATACATTAATTGGTGCAGGTAGTTTAATTGTCAAAGATATACCATCTGGTGTAATTGCTTATGGCTCTCCTTGCACTAAAGTTTCAGATAATAGTTAAGCCTTTTTAAATTTTATAGGAATTGCATGTTAAATACCCCATTTTCCCCATGGCCTAGCTTTACACAAGAAGAAGCTGATGCAGTTAGCCGTGTTATTTTATCTAACAAAGTAAATTATTGGACTGGCACTGAAGGCCGTGAATTTGAAAAAGAATTTGCAACATGGGCTGATAGTGAATATGCCATAGCGTTAGGTAATGGCACATTAGCACTTGATCTTGCTTTAAAAGCATTAAATATAAGCGCTGGTGATGAAGTAATAACTACTCCGCGTACTTTTTTAGCATCTGCTTCAAGTATTGTTACATCTGGTGCGGCCCCTGTATTTGCGGATGTTGATCTAAATAGCCAAGCTATAACCGCCGAATCTATAAAAGCAGTATTAACGCCAAAAACTAAAGCAGTTATTGTTGTTCATTTAGCGGGTATGCCAGCTGAAATGGATGAAATAATGGCGCTCAGTAAAGAACATGGATTTTATGTAATTGAAGACTGTGCACAAGCCCATGGTGCTAAATATAAAGGTCGTTCTGTTGGAAGTATTGGTCACATAGGTGCATGGAGTTTTTGCCAAGATAAAGTAATGACTACTGGTGGCGAAGGCGGAATGGTAACAACTAACTCAAAAGAGCTATGGTCAGCCATGTGGAGCTATAAAGATCATGGTAAAAGCTTTGATGCTATTTATAATAGAGAGCACCCACCAGGTTTTAGATGGCTGCATGAAAGTTTTGGCACAAATTGGCGTATGACCGAAATGCAAGCTGCTATAGGGCGTATTCAGCTAAAGCGTATGGCTAAATGGACCGCAAAACGTCAAGCTTATGGTGCATTACTCGATAATGCCGCAGATAGCTTTGATTGTGTAAGATTAGTTAATGTACCAAAACACATCGAACATGCTCAATATAAACATTACATGTTTATAAAACCCGAATATTTGGCTAATGATTGGAACCGAGATCGTATAGTAAACGAAATTGTGGAACGTGGTGTACCGTGTTTTCAAGGCAGTTGTTCAGAGGTTTATCTTGAAAAAGCATTTGATGATACCCCATGGAGACCTAAAAAACGTTTACCTAATGCCGTACAGTTAGGAGAAACGTCAATTATGTTTTTAGTGCATCCAACTTTGACTGAAAGCGAAATAGGTAAAACAGCTCAAATAATCAACGAAGTGCTTGTTTTAGCTTCTTTAAAATAAAAACATATACCTAACGATAACGTTTACTTACAAAAAATAATCAAATACATAAAGACTATATAAATATTTACATATAGTCTTTAACTATTAAGTGCAATGGTTGTTCATCTTGTAGTAAAATTGTAATCAATAGAATAGTAGTATCACTACTAGCTTCAGGGAAATGTATTGTGCCTTTAAAATTTTTAGTTAATTTGCCTCGTCCTCAAAAAAGAATTATTTCTCTCTTCATCGATAGCGTATTTATAATAGTCGCTTTTTGGCTGGCTTTTTTACTCAGGCTAGACAGTACAGCCGTTTTAAAAAATACACACACGTGGGTACTATTGGCAGCAGTATTACCCTTGAGTTTATTAAGCTTCGTAAAACTTGGGCTTTATAGAGCTGTATTGCGCTATATGAATACTCAGGCTATGTGGGCAATTATTGCGGGTGTTGTTCTTTCGACTGTTTATTTAACTGTATTATCTTTTTTTCTTAGTGCGCCAGTACCAAGAACAGTACCATTTATTTATGCCAGCTTTTGTATTTTATTTGTTGGTGGTGCAAGGCTAACCGTGCGAGCTGTAGTTGGCCAAATAACTATGCGCCGTAAAGAAGGTGTAATTATATATGGAGCAGGTTCTGCTGGTCGTCAATTAGCCACGGCCTTAGCAAATGGCCCAGAATATTCACCAGTCGCCTTTATTGACGACGACCCTAAAAAGCATTTATCGTTAATTCAAGGTATTTGTGTGCACGCACCTTCTCAAATTGCTGAAATAGCAAAGCAAAAGTGCGCAAATAAAATATTATTAGCGCTGCCAAGTACATCTCGAAGCCGTCGAAAAGAAGTACTTAACGCGATAGAGAAATTTAAACTACAAGTAATGACTGTTCCCGGCATGGCCGATATTGTTGCTGGTACAACTAATCTTGATGAAGTCAAAGATGTTGAAATTGATGACCTGTTAGGTCGTGATTCAGTTCAACCTCGACAAGATTTGATGTCGGCAAATATAACTAATAAAGTTGTAATGGTTACAGGTGCTGGCGGTTCTATAGGTTCTGAGCTTTGTAGGCAAATAGTAAAAAATAGTCCGACTAAATTAGTACTATTTGAGCTTTCTGAGTTCGCGCTTTATGCAATTGAAAAGGAGCTGTCAGAATTTTGCGCCAAAAATGACTCAAGGATCGAAATATTACCAATACTCGGCTCTATTCAAAATAAAAAATTAGTTGAGTCAACATTTTCTACTTTTAGCGTTCAAACTGTTTATCACGCAGCTGCCTATAAGCATGTACCATTAGTTGAGCATAATGTAGTTGAAGGCGTACGTAACAATGTTTATGGCACCTACAATGTAGCTACAGCGGCAATTAATACCAAAGTAGAAACATTTGTATTAATTTCTACAGATAAAGCAGTGCGCCCAACAAATATAATGGGTACTACTAAGCGCATGGCTGAGTTAGTACTGCAAGGGCTATCTGAAATCCAAGATACAACACGCTTTACTATGGTTCGATTTGGTAATGTTTTAGGGTCGTCAGGCTCAGTTGTACCCCTGTTTAGAAAACAAATTAAAGCAGGCGGCCCAATAACACTTACCCATCAAGATATAACCCGTTACTTTATGACAATACCAGAAGCTGCTCAGTTGGTTATTCAAGCAGGCGCAATGGGCTTAGGTAGTGACGTGTTTGTACTTGATATGGGAGAGCCTGTTAAAATTAAAGATTTAGCTGTTAAAATGGTTCATTTATCGGGGCTTGAAGTTAAACATGCAAAACGCCCAAATGGCGATATAGAAATAAAGTGCACAGGATTACGCCCGGGTGAAAAACTCTTTGAAGAGCTCCTTATAGGAGACAACGTAATTGGAACAGACCACCCAAGAATCCTAAGTGCACAAGAAGTTAAAATGCCTTGGTCTGAGCTCGATCCATTTTTAGATAAACTTAAAATTGCATGTGACGAGTCTGATCATCAAGAAATACGTAGGTTATTTTTAACAGCACCTACTGCCTTTTCACCCACTGATGGCATTTGTGATTTGAATTGGAAGCAAAAATATAACAATCAAACTAACGTTACAATTTTACCAAACGTAAGTGGCTCTTAAAGCGAATAGATTGCAATAGTTTGATCTCTGTAGGGAATGACGTACCTACGTGGATTTTTATCCTGGTGTATGCGTCCATGTGGGCGCCTTGCTTGCTGGCGCACTAAAAGCGCAGCTTTTACGTATTTATTAAATTGCACGAGCAAGCTTCTCGCCTACGTAGATTTTTACCCTCGGTGTTTGTGACCATGTAGGCGCCTTGCTTGCTGGCGCACTAAAAGCGCAGCTTTACGTGTTAATTAAATTGCGTGAGCAAGCTTCACGCCTACGAGGATTTTTATCCTGGTGTATGCGTCCATGTAGGCGCCTTGCTTGCTGGCGCATTAGAAGCGCAGCTTTTACGTATTTATTAAATTGCACGAGCAAGCTTCACGCCTACGTGTATTTTTATCCTTTGTGTATGTGCCCATGTAGGCGCCTTGCTTGCTGGCGCATTTAAAACCACCGCTTTTACAAGTAAGCACAATTCCAATATGGGTATTTCCTTATGTCGTCCACTAAGCCAGCACGTAAAGGGTTTGCCACTATATACCTCGCTTGACCTATTAAATCTTCATCATTTCTTATTTTGTGGTCATAGTAATTTGATTGCCATATCTTTCCGTGTGTACCGCTATGTTTATTAAGTCTATAAGTGGTAATGTTTTTAAAATTCCTAGCTAGGTTTGAAAGGTCAAGGCTACTATTTAACTGTAAAAGCCAATGTATATGATCAGGCATAATTACGTAGCAGATAATATTCAGTGAATTTTTTCTTGAAAATTTAATGAGTTCACTTGCAATTAACCGCGGCCATAAAAAGTTAGCAAATAATGGCTTACGAAAATCACAACAAATTGTAATAGAGTAATAAGCGTTTACCGAAGTGCAGCGTCCTTTTAAACGTTTATGTGTGTTAGCCATATAATTAATTTCCATTTGAATAAATTAATTTTCGCGAGCAAGCTTCACGCCTACGTGTATTTTTACCCTCGGTGTTTGTGACCATGTAGGCGCCTTGCTTGCTGGGGCACAAAAAGCGCAGCTTTTACGTATTTATCAAATTGCGATAACAAGCTTCTCGCCTACAATTTACCAATCTCAACTTCAACATCATTACTTAACACTTCTTTATACTTTGCTGCTAACGCACCTTTTGCATCTTCATCTCCATGTACAATTTTTATATGGCTTGGCTTTTTATGCATACCCGTTACAAACTTAATTAATCCGTTTTGATCGGCATGGGCGCTGTACCCGCTAATTGTATGTACTTTTGCGTTTATAGTAATGCGAGCATCATTTATAAAAACATACCCATTACGCGGGCCATATTTTTGAATTTCGCGGCCTAAGGTTTTGTTTCCTTGGTAACCTACAAACAATACATCGGTGGTTTTGTCACTTAAAAACCGCTCAAGATAATTAACTATTCGGCCACCAGTGCACATACCGCTTGCTGCTAATATTATGGCTGGTGTTTGCCGCGAACTTAAATAGTTAATAATAGCCATGTGCTCTTTGTGTGAATCAACCGTAGTTAGGTTTTTAAAATCGAGCGGGTGCCTACCGTTTGCAACTTTGCGTTTGGCCTCGCTATCCCATAGGTACTTAAACTTTTTGTATTGCTCAGTAAAATTGGCTGCCATAGGGGAGTCGAGTATTACGTGAATGTCTCGCCACTTAGACTTTTTAGATGAGCTATGTATGAGTTGCTCAAGCTCATATAGCAGCTCTTGTGTGCGGCCAATACTAAAAGCTGGCACTAACACCACGCCATTATCGCTAACAGCGCGTTCAATAATGTTTTTTAGCGTTTGAGTGCGCTCTTTACGGCCTTGATGATTTTTATCCCCGTAGGTTGATTCAATAACGAGGGTATCGGCTTTATAGGGCGCTTTAGGCGAAGGGAGTAGCGGGGTATGCGGTGCGCCTAAATCTCCTGAAAACACAACGCGATGTTTGTTGTTATTGTTATTTGTAATATCAATTTCAACGTAGGCAGAACCTAATATATGGCCTGCACGCTGAAACCGCGCTTTAGCTTTATTGAGCCCTTTGCAAGGTAGTTCAAACCACGTTTTATAATCTACAGCAACTATGCGTTTATTTAATAAGCTTAAGCAGGCAGCTATAATTTTAGGGTCGCGGGTTACACCCACTTTTAAAGCATCTTCAATTACTAACGGTAATAAGCTGGCTGATGCAAGACTTGTAAAAATAGGGCCTTTAAAACCGGCTGCTAATAAATAAGGAATTCGGCCAACATGGTCAATATGGCAATGGGTAGCAATAAGGGCAGTAACATGGGTAATATTAAACTCAATTGAAAGATCGACTTTAGAGTCTTCGCCTTGAAATAACCCGCAATCAATAAGCACACTTGTTTGCTCGTTAACTACCAGCTCGTGGCACGAACCAGTAACGCCGTTAACCGCTCCGTGGTGAAGTATTTGCATTGTGCTTCCTTGTCATCAATTTGTTACATTGAATTTTAAGGTAGAAGTAAAGCCATAATTATTCAAGGTTCTAACGCTTGAGCTAAATTAATAACCTTATCTAGAAGCATGTACCCACCTGTAGGCGCGAATTTACTTCGCGCTCATGTTTTAACACCTAAAAAAACGAGGTATAAAACATCACCTACAAATATGTGCCAACAGGTAGGTGCGAATTTATTTCGCGCTCATGTTTTAACACCTAAAAAAGCGAGGTATAAAACCTCACCTACAAATATGTGCCAACAGGTAGGTGCGAATTTATTTCGCGCTCGTGTTTTAACTCCTAACAACAAGTGAGGTATAAAACCTCACCTACAAATATGCACCAACCTGTAGGTGCGAATTTACTTCGCACTCGTATTTTAACTCCAAAAAAAGTGAGGTATAAACCTCACCTACAAATATGCACCAACTTGTAGGTGCGAATTTACTTCGCGCTCTTATTTATATATTTATTAAAAAAATATTAATTAAAGTTTTTAATAAATTTTCGCGGCTAAACTTTTGTTTAGCCCAATCTAAACATGGCTTTATAGGTACTAAACTAGCGTCAAGGCCTTTACTCCCTTTAAACTCAATAACAATATTTGTTAAAGTGAGTGGCTATTAACCGCTAAGGCTTATTTACATAGGTACTCTATGTTGGCTATAATGCCGCCGTTGTTTAGTTTGGAATTGTATTTTTTGCAATTTAGTTATGTATTAAGGGCTACTATGGAATGTTGGTATTTAGTCGTATGCAAACCTAAGCAAGAAGAGCGAGCTAAAACTAACTTGCAAAATCAAGGGATTGAAGCGTTTTACCCCCAATTAACTACCGAAAGGTTGGTTAAAGGTCGTCGGACCGTCAAACACACCGCTTTATTCCCTAATTATTTATTTGTATGCCTTGAATCAAAAAATGGTAACTTTTCTGCTGTAAAAAACACCCGTGGAATAGGTGGTTTTGTTTCTTATGGGGCAAGTTATCAGTTGGTTTCTAAGCACATAATTGACCATTTAAAAAATGAACGTGCACACACTACTGAATCACAAATACCAAAAACAGGTGATGTAGTAAATGTTAACAACGATTCATTCAGTAATATACAAGCAATATACAAAGAGCCCGATGGCGACTTGCGCAGTATTTTACTAATTAACTTACTTAATCAAAAAATTGAAGTAAGTGTAGATAATAAAGATATTAAGCAATAATAACTAAAAACGTAGCAGCGGCTTTATGCCGCGTGAATTAAAACGTAGCAGCAGCTTCATGCCACGAAAAAATAGTGTTATATCAGTAACTAGGAACTGTAACCTAAGGGCGGAAGCGTGCTCAAAGCCCTTAAAACACCGTGGTTAAATTAACTTGTAGACGCGCAGCTTGCTGGCGTGACGAGCAAAGCTCGTAATAGAACTTCTTCACAAAGAGGTCAAGGGCACTTCGCTTTAGAGAAGTAAACAGCCACAAGTACTTGTTTAAATGGCTTCTCATTTACTCCTCATTCGCTTCTCTTTGTGCAATCATATTTTAAGTGATTTATTCACAAAGAGGTTAAGAGGGCGCTGCGCTTTAGAGAAGTAAACAGCCATTAAGTACTTATTTAAATGTCTTCTCATTTACTCCTCATTCGCTTCTCTTTGTGCAATCATAATTTGAGTGATTTATTCACAAAGAGGTTAAGAGGGCGCTGCGCTTTAGAGAAGTAAACAGCCACAAGTACTTATTTAAATGGCTTCTCATTTACTCCTCATTTGCTTCTCTTTGTGCAATTATCAATAAATGTATTTCAAAAAGAAGTTATGAGCACGCTGCGCTTTTAACGTTGAAGCCCCGTGGCAAAGTTTAACACCGTGGTTACGGTCACTCGTAGACGAGTAGCTTGCTGCCGTGACGAGCAAAGCTCGTAATAGGGTTTATTCATGAAAGGGTTAATAGCGCACTGCGCTTTAGAGAAGTAAGCAGCCTAAAGTACTTGTTTAAATGGCTTCTCATTTACTCATCATTCGCTTCTCTTTGTGCAATTGGTGATGAATGCGTTAAGTGCTTTACTAAAAACGGCTATCAATTAAATTTATTCATAAAGACCTTATGAAAATACTGATATAATTTCAGTGCTAATTAAAAACTTAGTAACAAAGCTTTTACAAAGCAAAGACTATTGCTTCACAATAGTGCACATGCTTTAATTAGTCGGCTAAAATACAAGTGCTCACCAAGGTTGGTGAGTAAGTGCAATATTAAAATAATTTTGGGATTCTACAATGGCGTTAAGCTGTAAATCACTCGCATCAATACTCGCAATACTAAGCATGACCGGCTGTACAATAGTACCAGGCAGTCACTTTGAAGGTATAGACTCAGGCGAGCAAACACAAAACCTCGAACAAGATCTCGAAAAAGTAAACATTCAAATAATTGACTCGCAACTAATAAATAAACAAAATCAAGCGCGTATAGCTGCTAAACCAATTTCAAGCACTGCTGGTTTAAATGTAAGTAACTACGAATACAAACTAGGTGTTGGCGACGTGCTAACAATAGGCGTATGGGATCACCCAGAGCTAACAATACCTGCAGCAGTACAACGTACCGCAGAGTTTGACGGCTTTAGAGTACAGCGAGACGGCACCATTACTTACGCCTACGCACCAAATATACCCGCAGCGGGTAAAACAATAAGCCAAGTACGTAATGAGCTTGTTAAACGCCTAAGTCGAGTAATAGAAGACCCACAAGTAGATGTAAAAGTAGTTGGCTTTAGAAGCCAAAAAACCTACGTTACCGGCGAAGTAAACAAGCCAGGTGTATACCCAGTAACCGAAATACCACTTACCTTAATTGATGCCCTAAACCAAGCCGGCGGTTTAACAGATGCAGCCGATTGGCGCACAGTAACATTTACCCGTGGCGACAAGACAGAAGTTATTAAACTTGATGACTTTTATGCCCATGGCGACATTTCGCAAAACCGTTTGTTACAACATGGCGACATAGTGCATGTAAACCGTAACGATGCACAAAAAATATTTGTATTAGGTGATGTTAAAAAAGCAGGTTCAGTAACGCTTAACCGTTATGGTTTAAACTTGGCCGAAGCGCTAAGCGACTCGGGCGGCTTAAACGAAGCAACAGCCGACGCTAACGGCGTATTTGTACTGCGTAAAAGCAACGTAGAGCAAACCGGTGTTATTGCAAACGTATACCAATTATACGCTAAAAATATAGCGGCAATGGTATTAGCTGAGCAGTTTGAACTACAACCGCGCGATATTGTATATGTAACATCGGCACCGCTTGCCCGTTGGAACCGTGTAATAAGCTTACTGTTACCGTCAATCGCGACTGTAGATAGTGTTGACGATATAACTGCAAACTAAGGGTTTTTTAAAGATGTTTGATTCAGTTTTAGTAGTGTGTGCAGGCAACATTTGCCGCAGCCCAACAGGTGAGTATGTTTTAAAGCAAAAGCTTGAAGGCAAAAATATTAAAGTATCGTCAGCAGGTTTAACCGCGCTTGAAGGCAAACCAGCAGATGCAAAAGCAAAGCAAATAGCACTTGCACATGGTATCAATATGGATACTCACCAAGGGCAACAGCTTACATCAAGCTTAGTTGCGCAAAACAGCGTAATACTCGTAATGGAAGAACGCCATTTAAACGACGTACATGCTCGCTACCCAGAGGCGCGCGGTAAAACGTTTTTACTAGGTAAGTGGATTAATAACGCTGAAATACCAGATCCTTACCGCCAAAGCCAAGAGGCTTTTGAACACGTTTATACATTAATCGACAGCGCGTGTAGCGCTTGGCAAAAGTATTTATAAGGAATGGCTAATTTAATGAATACCCAGCCGAATAACAGCGCTAGTAGCGCGAATAGTAAAAGCACTAATAACACGCAAGAAATTGATTTAATGGCGCTACTAGGCGCATTGCTCGATCGCAAATATTTTATAGTAGCCGTAACTGCGCTGTTTATGTTTGTAGGTGTTATTTATGCTGTATTAAGTACCCCTGTTTACCAAGCAACAGCCATGATACAAGTTGAAGACGGCGGCGCATCAGTCCCTGGTTTTGACGATATGGCAGGTATGTTTGAAAGTACATCAGCTGCAGTAACCGAAATAGAGCTACTAAAGTCGCGCAGTATAATAGGTGAGGCCGTAGACACTTTAAAGCTTGATGTTATAGCAGAGCCTAAACTATTCCCGTTTATTGGTAGTCGCGCTTATCGTAAATTCACCCCAATGGAAGATGGCGATTTAGCTGAGCCTAGCTTTGGTGCTAATAGCTACGCATGGGGCGGTGAGAGCATAAATGTATTTAGATTTGACGTACCACGCTTTGCAATCAATAAAGAATTTACAGTTGTAGCACAAGCTAACAATAGTCTTGCACTTTTAAATGCTGACGGTGAGCAAATATTATCGGGTAAAGTAGGCGAGGAACTTACAAACGGTAAGTTTAACTTAACCATTCGCTCTTTAAATGCACGCGCTGGTACAGAGTTTATAATTACCCGTAAAAATCGCTTAAATACTATTTTAGACCTTCAAACTGCAATTGGAGCAAGCGAAAAAGGTAAAGATTCAGGTATAATTAACTTAAGCTTACAAAGCACTAAACCAAGCTATGCTGAAAAAGTACTGGATAAAGTTGCTGCTATTTATGTACGCCGGAATGTCGAGCGTAATAGTGCTGAGGCGCAAAAGTCGCTGGAATTTTTAGAAGTACAATTACCTGAAATTAAAAAACAGCTTGAATACGCAGAGCAACGCTTTAACGACTATCAAATAAAACGCCAGTCAATAGACATAACGCTTGAGACTCAAGGCGTGCTTGAGCAAGTAGTAAAGCTTGAAACCAAGTTACAAGAGCTAAACCTAAAACGTTTAGAGCTTGGCCGTAAATTTAAAAAAGACCACCCAGCATACCAAGGTATAATTGAGCAAATTCAAGCAGTAGAAAGCCAAAAAAATGAGCTAATTGGCGAGGTAGGTAACCTACCCGAAACCCAACAAGAGTTATTGCGCTTAAAGCGCGATGTTGAAGTAAGCAACCAAATTTATACGTTGCTACTAAGCAAAACCCAAGAGCTTGATATAGTTCGTGCAGGTACTGTAGGTAACGTGCGTATTATTGACTACGCTGAGGTAAATACCAGCAAGCCAGTTAAACCTAAAAAAGCATTAATAGTGGTAATGGCTACTATGCTTGGTGGTATGTTAGCCGTGGCTATTGTGCTTATACAAAAAGCAATCCACAAAGGCGTTGAAGACCCAAGCGAGATTGAAGCACTAGGCCTACCTGTATATGCAAGTGTACCGCACTCAGATTATCAAGATAAACTAAGTGGCTTTGCTGAACGAGCCCGTAAAAATAAAACGAACAAGCCTAAAAGTATACTCGCGCTTGATAATCCAGCCGACCTAGCAATTGAGGCACTACGTAGCTTACGTACGAGCCTGCACTTTGCGATGATGGAAGCTAAAAACAACATTATTGCTATATCGGGCCCAAGCCCGAGTGTAGGTAAATCGTTTATATCGGTAAATTTAGCCTCAGTACTGGCGCAAAGTGGTAAAAAAGTACTTATTATTGACGCTGATATGCGTAAAGGCTACTTACAAACTCAGTTTGCTTTAAAGTGGGACGATGGATTAAGTGATTACCTATCTGGCCGTTTAAACCTAGAGCAAGTTACTAAACCAACCAAAGTTGATGGCTTAAGTGTTATTACGCGCGGACAAATACCGCCAAACCCTTCTGAGCTATTAATGCATAGTAACTTTAGTAAGTTGGTTGAAGAAGTAAGTGCAGCTTACGATATTATAATTATCGACACCCCTCCAATACTTGCAGTAACCGACCCCGCAATTGTAAGTGCACATACAGGTACTACATTACTTGTTGCACGTTTTGGCCAAAATCATGTACGTGAGATAGAGCTAACACGTAATCGTTTTGAACAAAATGGTATAGATGTAAAAGGCGTAGTATTTAACGGTGTTGTTAAAAAAGCGAGTAATGCTTATGGGTATTACGGTTATTATAATTATGAGTATAAGTCTGATAAATAAAACGAATATTTTTCTTTGTAACTGATGATGTCAAATATGACATTAACTGTGTTTTATCTTGCTGTTGTGTATTGATGTCTTGTAGGGCTATTAAAGCTCTCTAAAGTAGAAGATTACTTTTAAAAAATTAGGTGTGATTTGATAAGTGGTATAAAAACATTACTAAAGGGGAATTTTATTTCTAAGGCTATAGTTGTCTTAATGATCCCTATTATAGCAAGGCTATATACTCCTAATGAAATTGGAGTTGCAGCTTTATTTACCTCGTGCTTATTAATAATAAGCCCTCTGTTAAATCTAAGGTATTGCCTTGCTATCCCATTACCAAGAAGAAGAGAAGTTGTAGAACTATTAATCTTGGTGTGCTTGATTTTTACTTTTATAACCTCATTTCTTCTCGCCGTTACTTTTCTTTTATCTAGTAAATCAGTTTTTACTTTATTTGGGGTGGGAGAAATTTATGATTTTAGGTTCCTTCTTGTTATTTCATGTCTAATAGTCTCTGTTTATGAAGTTTTCAATATGTGGATTGTTCGACGTAAAAAGTTTAAAAACTTTTCAAATGTTATTATTAAACAGTCGTTATTTGGCTCTGTAGTGAAAATATGTGGTGGTATAGGGAACGGTCCATTAGGTCTTATTTTCGGGACTATAGTGCAAAATTCATTCGGTTTATATAGCTTTTTAAGCACTTATATAGAAGAAAAGAAAGGTAGTTATAAGCTGAATATTCAGCTTTTATTATTAATAGTAAAATACTACGCCAATTATTTTTATTTTAAATTACCCGCCCATCTTTTATATGCAGTTTCTGCACAAATGCCAATTATATACGCAAGTAAATACTTCGGTATGTCAGACGTAGGTTATTTATCTTTAGCTATATCAATGGTCGCTTTGCCTATCGGTGCTATTAGCCGGTCTATAAATAAAGTTTACTACTCAGAAGTTTCTAGTATAGGGAAAAATAAGTCAGAAGAAATATATAATGTAACAATAAAGTTGGTAAAAAAACTTTTTTTACTAGGTGTTTTGGTGTCTTTTATTACATTTATTTTGTCACCTTGGGTATTTAGTTTTATATTAGGTGAAAGCTGGAATGATTCAGGTGATTATGCAAGAGCCTTATCTATAGGACTCATTTTTCAAATATCTGCTACGACAGTAATAATGGTTTTAAATGTAATTAATTTAAATGCATTTTCTTTTTTTATACATTTAGTTAGATTTTTAGTCATTTCGCTCTCTTTTTATATCTCTTATATTCAATCTTATAGCCTACTTGACTCTATTTACGCCTATTCTGTATCAATTTCATTGTTTTATCTTTTTGTTATCATAAGTATAATTTTAATTTTAAAGAAAAATGTTTTAAAAAATGGGGAAGTTAAATGAAATTTATTAAGTTATTCTTAAACGTTTTTATATTTTTACTAGTTAAGGTAACAGTTAAATTTCAAAGCCATTACTCGAAGGCAATGGCTAAAGAGAAGTTTAAGAAAGTGTCTGTAAAAGACATGGAAAAGCTAAAACTAGAGGGAGATGGCACTATTCATGAACCTGTCAACTTGACTATAGGTACAGATGTATTTTTAGGGAGTAATTTTTTTATCAGAGCCGCAGGAGGTGTAACAATTGGAGATTATACTCATATCTCTAGAAATGTCGTTATACACACCGTAAATCACAACATAAAAGGCGCTCTTCTTCCCTATGACAGAGCAGATATTTTAAACTCCGTGGTAATTGGTAAATATGTATGGATAGGTATGAATGTTTCAATATTACCGGGAGTTACAATTGGTGATGGAGCCGTTATTGGGATGGGAACTGTTGTTTCAAAAGATGTAAATTCAGGTGATGTAGTTGTTGGTTCATCTCATCGTGTTATTGGGAAAAGAGATGAAGCTGAAACTCTTGATAAAGTAGTTAAAGAGCAGTATTTAAAGTTATAATATGAAAGGTTTTGTGATGTCAAAAAATGGTTTAGTAGTGGTCCATGGTTCATATTTTATGAATAATTTTGGAGACACGCTTTTAATAAAGTTGCTCTGTGAGAAAATAGCTCAATACGTGGGAAAGGAGAACGTTAGGCTCGCCTGCTCCGGAAATAAAGAAGAGCAATCAAGCATAGGTTACTCGGTTATAAAAGATAGTGAGATTAGTGAAGTAACAAATGTTTTTTATAGCGGAGGAGGTTACTTTGGTGAGCCGAACGTAGGTTTCATAAGGCGCTGGCGTTGGGCTTTCAGAAACTATAATCGACATTTTGCTTGGAGTAAACCATTTAAAAATGCAAAGTTTCATATAATCGGTGTAGGAATTGGTCCAATTAAGAATCGATTTTACAGATCTTCAGTCAGAAACTTCCTCAGGAAATGTGATGATGTTTTAGTAAGAGATATTGAATCAAAGAGTTATTGTTCGGAATATTTTCCGGAGATTACGAACATTGATTTATGTGTGGATCTTGCGTTGGGAACAAAGAATCTTAATTTTAATAAAAGTAAGATATCTATTCATTTAGATACATCTGATAGTGAAATTATATCTGATGTTCTAGCTTTTTTAAAAAGTCGTAAAGGCTCTGAGAAGTTAAGTTTAATATTTGATAATAATGTCAGCTTCAACGAACGAACTATTGGGAAGTACAAAACTGTTCTCGCCAATTTAGGTTACGAAGATATGGATTATGAGTTCGTACAATATAAAGACTTTGATGAACTAATAGCTCATTTATCTTCGAGTGAATTAGTTATTACGAGTAAGTTACATGTTGGTATTATAACTATCTCTCAACTTGGCAAAGTGATAGCTATTCCAAATCACTCGAAAACAAAAAGGTTATACTCACAACTATCTATTAGCGATTATTGTATAGAAAAAAATGATTTCAATATCGATAAGCTTGAAGAAGCCTACAATAAATTAAATCAATTTAATCCTAATTATAACCTAAGAGATGAGGGGATTTCATTAATCGACAATCGTATTAAAAGTATATTTACAGAGAAGAAGTACAAATAATGAAAGTGGCGCTTATTGTAGATGATTACCCTGCTGTATCTCAGTCTTTCATAAATAGACTAATAAGTGAATTAGCGAAACATGACGATTTACAAGTTGATATATTAACAGTGAATTACTTTGATATAAAAAAGCTAAAAATTCTGTCAATTAATAATTATGAACTACTGAGCAATGGAAGAATAAGAGTTCAATCTTATTCTTCTAGGAATAAGTTTAGCCTAAGTTTTATAATGACTTTTTTTCGTTATGTTAAAGGTTTAATTATCAACAATGAACGCAGTCTTTCAATTTTAGGTTTATTTAATATAAACTTAAAATATCATGTAAAAGCAGCGATGTTACGTGAGTTATTGAAAACTAATCAATACGATATAATACATGCTCAATTTATGACAATTGCTATATATTCAGTTTTAGCAAAGTCGTCGATACCTTGCGGGCAAATTCTAGCTTACGGGCGAGGCTCTGACGTGAGTATTAAATCAGCTTTAAAGCCTTGTGAGGTAAAACTTTTAGAGAACAAATGCTCTGGCGTTAGCAAGTATTTGTTCGTATCTGAAAGCTTAAAGGTTATGGCTATAGGTAAAGGGATATCTTCATCTAAATGTTCAGTAGTACATTCTGGTATAAGTATTGATGAGTTTGAGTTTAATATTCCTAGGGTTATAGATGACAGTTGCACGATTAAAATTTTGCAAGTGGGCAGGTTAGTTGATAAGAAAGGTATTCTTTTATCCATTAAGATTCTTGAAAGGTTTTTAGGAAAAGTAAAATTTATATTTACGGTTGTAGGTGATGGACCTTTAAGAGCTGAAGCTTACAGATTATGTGAGGATAAGAAATTGCTTGAGCATGTTATATTCGTGGGCTCTAAAAGCTCATCAGAATGTATTGAGATTATGAAAGAGCATGACGTTTTACTTGTTCCAAGCTTAACTGGTGTTAATGGCGATTCCGAAGGTATACCTAATGTTGCAAAAGAAGCAATGGCACTTGGTTGTATAGTTGTAGCAAGTGATCACTCCGGTCTAAAAGAACTTGTTCAGCATGAGGTAAGTGGCTATGTATTTAAAGAAAACAATTTAGAAGATTTTTACTTTGCGCTTAATTATGCATTTTCTACAAGTTCTAATTGGGAACGTATAGCCATTAATGCGAGAGAAGTAATAGAAAATAAGTTTTGTGCTGAAAAAATAGGTGAATACCTTCTTGGTAACTACTTAAATGCAAAAAAAAACTCAAAAAGTTAATATGAAGACAATGTTTTTAAGTCAATGTCTTTTATTTTAGCGTACGGCTATACATTCAATATCATTTACTCCAATCATATGGAAGTAATTACCCATCATAAAAATACGGTTCATTATGCAAGTATTAGTTGTCTTTTATGTCTTTCTCGGTGTTTTTGCGGGTTTTAGCTATCTAAAAAAGAATGAAGCATTTTTTGTATCTCCGCTACAAAGAAGTTTTTTATCTTTTTTTTACTTTTTATTTTTTATTATTTTTGTTTCAACTAGGCCAGCAGATCATCCCGGTGATACAGAAGTTTATCTAAGGTTATTTAGAAATCTTACTGATCTAAATTTCCTTGAAATACCTAATGAATATAGGATAGAAAAGGGGTTTATCCTATTAACACATCTCATTGGGAAAATTTCAAATAATGAAACTTTTTTTATGGCTACTATAGCAGCCATACAAGTTTCATTATGGTATATATGCTTCAAAGTTTGGATACATAAAAATTATATACTCATTTCTGTTGTAGTTTTTTGTTCATTATTTACCAGCTATAATTTAGGTGCTAACGTTCTTAGACAGGGTATTGCATTACCTATCTCCTTTATTGCCCTGAAGCTATTATTTGACCGCAAGTTGGTTACTGGAATCATACTAATCTTATTAGCTAGCTTGTTCCATAAAACAGTATTTCTAGTATTGGCTTGTTGGGCATTAAGTTTTGAAAAAGTCCACATTAAGTATTATTTTACCGTATGGGGTTGTATAAGCTTTTTGTCAGTAGTTGGCTTTTTTGAACAAGTTATATCATTCACTTCTGTAGAGTTTTCATCTTATTCCCACCTTGTTAGAGATGGTGCGGTGGAAAGGTATAAAACAGGATTTAGGTTGGACTTCTGGTGTTTAAGCGCCTTGCCTCTTGGTTTATACTTTTTTTTAGAAGAAGAAAAAAAGAAATCCTTTAGCTACCTATTAAAAACATATTTGGCTATTTTTTCAGTTTTTATTATTTTATTCGAAATTCCATATTCTGACAGAGTCGGCCTCTATAGTTGGTCAATGTTACCTATAATAATAGCCCTGTTTATTGGCTCTTATAGACTACAAGCTCTTAACTCAGGCATCTTTACTACGTTTATAATGGTTTTATTTGGTGGAATATTTTTTCAGTTTTACTCAGTTATGGATATAAGCTTTTATTTTAAAGATGTTATCTAAATTTATTTTTTTTGGTGCTTAATCTAATGAAAGAATCTCGTAAGCCGCTAGTGAGCGTAGTTATAACTACATACAATAGGTTAGAACTTTTGGAGAGAGCTATAAATTCAGTTCTTTTGCAAGACTACCCTAGCATAGAGCTAATAATTAGTGATGACTGTTCAGATGTTGATATACCTACTTTAATTAGAAGAAAAAGAAAATCTACATCGATACCAATTTTTTACCGAAGAAATAATTGTAATTCGGGGGCATGTTTCACGCGTAATGAAGGTATTAAAATGGCTTCAGGCTTCTTTATCACTGGTTTAGATGATGATGATGAGTTTGCTTTAGATCGAGTATCTTATTTGGTGAAAAATTATAATAAAGCATATTCTTTCGTTGCTACCAATACAGAAGTGATTACTAAGAAGGGAAATAAAACACACTATTCTGAGAAAAAAGACAAAGTAATAAATCTTTATGATTGTTTATGGGAAAATGTAGTAGGGACTCAAGTATTAACTGAAAAAAGTCGGTTTATCAATAGTGGTGGATTTGATACAGATTTAACTTCAGCACAAGACTGTGATATGTGGGTTAGATTGATAAAGGATTACGGTCCAGCATTACGCCTTAAAAAGGCAAAGTATATTTTACATACTGAGCACGAAGAAGGCAGAATTTCATCATCAACAAATAAGCTAAAAGGATTATCGGATTTTCATAAAAAACATGAAAATCTTATGTCTTTATCTCAGATAAAGTATTCCCGCTTCAAGCTCCTATTATGGTCTAAAAGCATTACTTTTAGTGAAATACTGAAGCTCGATCTTAGTTGTATTTTATTCATCTTAAGAAAAAAGCTTAAGCTTATATAATTAAGTGAGAGTTGTCATTTTGGAGTAATTATGAAGTTTGTAGTAAAAGTTAGCGGTGACGAAATTTCTTTTAGTAGCTTAGAAGATGTTATGAAGTCAGAGTATGGGCGTCTTTTTTCTTTAGTTAATGATAAGTTAATATTAAAAACGCGGTCCTTATCAGAACGCTTTTTTATACATAAGTCGGATGCTATATTGACTATAAGCGACAATCTTAAGAAGGTTGTTGAAGACGTTGAAGCTCGTATTTATCAACCTAGTATAGAGTTTTATAAAAAATATGGTTTTATCATCCCTCCTTTTACACAATATCAAAATGTATTTCTAACAGTCCCTAATTTCGAGTACAAAATCGGAAATACAATAACTTATAATCAAATAACACCAAGCTTTTCACATTCCGGAACAGATTCTTGCAGTATTCTTACAGACTCTTTAACGGCTTTCTTTAAGAGTTTTTTGTCAAATAAATTGACCTTGCTAGTGAGTGGTGGAATCGACTCTTCAGCACTTTTAGGCTTTTTAAGTAAGAGTGGCAAAGTTAAATCTTCTGTGATGTGTAAAATGTCAAGCCTGCCTGATGAAGAAAAGCTCGCGCAAAGTCTTTGTAAAAAGGTAGATGTTCCTTTTAAATTAATAGATCTTGACTTGGATTTAACCGAAAGGGCTGTTGAACTGATTTCAGAAACCGGGGAATTGATATCAGATCCTATTTCAGTAATCTTTCCAGAGGTATTTGATCATCTTGGAGGCGGGGATAAAGTGCTTTATTTAGTTGATGGGCAAGGAGCTGACTCATTACTTAATGGCCTCCCCCTAAACAAAGTATATAACTTATGGAGTAAATTAAAATATATTCGATATTTATTGTTACCTTTAACTATGCTCCCCGTCTACAAAGACAAGTCGACTCCTTTAAAGCGAAAAATTTATCGTATCACTAAGGCTATCAAAAGCATTTCTCAGACCGATTTTAGAAAGTCTATATTAACAGTGATGACAGAATCAGAAGGAGAAGGGGGGGAGCTAGAAGCTTATTTTCTAGAAGATATCAAAGATCTTCACTGTTACTTTGATGATTGGCATACTGTAATTAGGTATATTTATTTATACCGTGTATTACCAGCTCGTGAAATGCAAAAATATCTCCTTGCAGATAAATATAATATTAAGATTGTAGCTCCATTTTTAGATGAACAAGTTATTAAAATACTTTTTCCAATAACCAATGATCAAACGATTCATAAAGGCCTATATAAATTTCCAATTACTAAGATGGCTCAGACTTATTGGCCTGGCTATTTTGAAACATCTAAAACTTCACCTTTTCAAGTTAATTTTAAAATTGGAACTAGTAACTTAAAGCAATATTCAATTGATTTTATAAATAAGAACGTAACCTAATGAAATCCATAGCAATCAGCGCAAATACTAGTTGGTATTTATATAACTTTAGAAGAAATACAATTTTAGAAATAATTGCAGCAGGAAATAAGGTTTTCGCTATTGCGCCGCAGGATGAGTATTCAAAAAAACTTGAAGAGCTAGGCTGTGAATTTATTAATATAAATATTGATAGTGGTGGCACAAACCCTATTAATGATTTGGGCACTTTTTATAATTTTTATAAAATATATAAAAATTATAAAATAGATATTGTTTTAAAC
Organism: Pseudoalteromonas sp. AS71; assembly: GCF_038900275.1. Classification (NCBI taxonomy): domain Bacteria; kingdom Pseudomonadati; phylum Pseudomonadota; class Gammaproteobacteria; order Alteromonadales; family Pseudoalteromonadaceae; genus Pseudoalteromonas; species Pseudoalteromonas sp. AS71. The sequence goes on from NZ_JBBMQZ010000003.1 coordinate 208,366, forward strand.
TTTACCCCTAAGAATAATATTTACAGTACATTGGCAGCTAGACTCGCTGGCGTTAAATCAATTAATAATATTGCGGGTTTAGGTACTTTATTTATAAGTGAAAGTTTTGCATCAAAAATAGCGAGAGTTTTGTATAAATATAGTCAAAGCAAAGCTGACTTTATTTTTTTTCAAAATGAAGATGACAGAGCATTATTTAAGTCCCATAAAATAGCCCAGAATGTTAAGTCGGATAGACTACCTGGTTCTGGCGCTGATTTATCCCGTTTTATTGTATCTCCAGCTCCCGATGATGGTATTACTCGCTTTTTACTTATTGCCCGCATGCTTTTCGATAAAGGTATAGGGCAATACGTAGAAGCTGCTCGAGCACTTAAAAGAAAATATGGTAATAGTGCTGAGTTTAGGTTATTAGGCTTTTTAGATGTTGATAATCCTTCGGCGGTTTCAAAAGCACAAATGAATGCTTGGGTAGATGAAGGTGTAGTTAATTATTTAGGCACTTCTGACAATGTTGAAGCTGAGATAGCGCAGGTTGATTGCATGGTTTTGCCATCGTATTACCGCGAAGGCGTTCCAAAATCTCTTCTTGAAGCTGGCGCTATGGGTAAACCCATAGTGACAACCGATAATGTAGGTTGCCGTGAAACCGTTGATAATGGCTTTAATGGTTTTATTTGCGAACCAAAAAGCACTAAAAGCTTAACTGATGCTCTAGATAAAATAATAAACATGTCACATTCTGAACGCCTTAAACTTGGTATTAACAGTCGCCATAAAATTGAAAATGAATTTGACGAAAAAATAGTGATAAAAAAATACCTACTTGCTTTAAATAGCCTTTAAAACTTAGCTATTAACTTTAGTAAGTAATTGCCTACCTCTATATCGGAATTCAATATGTTTTTAGATCTCTCGTTTACCTTTTTTATTGCTTTTGCCAGTTTGTTTTTAATGAGAAAAGCAGCTCGAAAAATAGGTTTAGTCGACAAGCCATCTGGCCGTAAAATGCACACAGGCAATATACCTCTTGTTGGGGGGGTGGCTATATGTATTACCATAGTACAATACATATACTCACACCCAGGGATGATTAACCACGCTAATTTGTATATGTGCTGTATTGTGGGTTTAACGGCTGTTGGTGCATTAGACGATAGGTATGACTTAAGTGTAAAAATACGCATGTTGGTACAAACTCTTATATCTATAGCAATGATTTATTTTGCCAAAGCAGAGTTGGTTACACTTGGAGATATATTAGGGTTTGGTGATATTAGCTTGAGCTATGGTTACGTAGGTGGCTTAATTACTATATTAGCTGTTATTGGCTGTATAAATGCCTTTAATATGGTTGATGGTATTGATGGACTATTAGGTGGCCTTTCGGTAGTTACATTTGGTGCAATTGGTATTTTGCTAAGTATAAGTAACGAGCAAAGTTTAAGTTATTTATGCCTCTTACTCGTTGTATGTATGATCCCTTATATAGTTATGAACCTAGGCCTAATAGGTCGTGAGCGTAAAGTATTTATGGGTGATGCCGGCAGTATGATGATTGGATTTACTGTTATTTGGCTATTAATTGGTGCAAGCCAAACCGCAGGGAACCCTATGATACGCCCAGTAACCGCATTGTGGCTTATTGCATTACCTTTAATGGATATGGTTGCAATAATGGTACGCCGTGTTAAACAGGGTAAATCTCCATTTAAGCCCGATCGAGAGCATTTACACCATATATGCCAACGCTTAGGCTGCTCGCCTACACAAACACTTATTTTAATATGTTCAATTGCATCTGTATTTGCTGTTATTGGTATAATTGGCGAGATTTTTGTTATACCAGAATTTTTAATGTTTTATAGTTTTATATTTGTATTTACAGCTTACCTGCTTGTACTAATTAATTACTGTAAAATTATAAACTTTTTTAGGCGTAAGTTAGACCTACCAGAAAAACAATACTCTGCGAGTAAGTAAAACTATTAGAGCGCGAAGTAAATTCGCACCTACAGGTGACATATATCGTAGGTGAGGTTTTATACCTCGCTTTTTATAATGTTAAATTACATAACCGCGCAGTAAATTAGAGAGTATTGATTGGTGTATATTCCAATATTTTCATCTCTTTCTAATTTTTATTATTCTGTAAAAACCTTTAGTAATATCATTTGATATTACATTTTGGCTAAAGTCTTTTAGCTAGAGCCTAATTTATAACTCTGGTAGAATCATTACATTAATTATTAACTAATCTTAAAGGATTAATATGAAAATTGCCGTAGTAGGTACAGGCTATGTAGGCCTTTCTAACGCTATGTTGCTAGCACAACACAATGAAGTGGTCGCATTAGATATAGACGAACACAAAATAGCACTTTTAAATAATAAAAAGTCACCAATTGTTGATACCGAAATTAGTGAATTTTTAACACGTAGTGATTTAAATTTTACAGCCACGACTGATAAAGTAGCCGCATACAAAAATGCCGATTTTGTAATTATTGCTACACCCACTGATTACGATGTAGAAAACAATTACTTTAATACAAGCTCTGTAGAGGCTGTAATTAAAGATGCGATAGCGCATAACCCAAATGCAGTTATGGTTATTAAGTCGACTATACCCGTTGGTTTTACGCAAGGTATTAAAGAGACGTTAGGTGTTAGTAATTTAATATTTTCACCGGAGTTTTTACGTGAAGGTAAAGCGCTACACGATAACCTTTACCCATCGCGTATTGTTGTTGGTGAGCAAAGTGAGCGCGCGAGTGTATTTGCAAGCTTACTTAAGCAAGGCGCTATCAAAGAAGATATTGAAGTACTTTTTACTGACTCAACAGAAGCCGAAGCTATTAAGTTGTTCTCAAACACTTATTTAGCAATGCGTGTAGCTTACTTTAATGAGCTTGATAGCTACGCTGAAGCGCATGGCTTAAACTCTAAGCAAATTATACAGGGCGTTAGCTTAGACCCGCGTATTGGTGATCATTACAATAATCCATCGTTTGGATATGGCGGCTATTGCTTACCAAAAGATACTAAGCAACTACGTGCAAATTATGCAAATGTACCAAACAACATTATTGGTGCGATTGTTGATGCTAACACGACGCGTAAAGACTTTATTGCCGACTCAATAATTAAGCGTAGCCCAAAAGTGGTTGGTGTATATCGTTTAGTAATGAAAACAGGGTCTGATAACTTCAGAGCTTCTGCTATTCAAGGCATTATGAAGCGTATTAAAGCTAAAGGTATTGAGGTAGTAGTTTACGAACCAGTACTAGAAGAAAGCGAATTTTACCACTCTCGCGTAATTAAAGACCTAAATGAATTTAAGCAAATATCTGACGTTGTTGTATCTAACCGTATGGTTGAAGAGCTTAGTGATATTGCAGACAAAGTTTATACACGCGATTTATTTGGTAGTGATTAATAAACAAAGTTTAAAGGCTAAAGGCAAAGGTTAAAGGCTTATAGTTGAAATTAGTGTTTTTTGTGCGTGAGCAAGCTTCACGCCTACGACTCAGCCGTATAATTGCGATGTTATTGTTGTAGGCGCCTTGCTTGCTGGCTCGTTTAGGCTTTTTTCGTGCGTGCGCAAACTTTACGCCTACGACTCAGTCGTATAATTACGATGTTATTGTTGCTGGCGCGTTAGCAAATAAGCATAGCTTTAAAAAGTTAAAGGCATTGAGGTAAAAGTACGGACCTGAATAGAAGAGTCTAGGCAGTTATCAAAAATGATATCTGCCTTAATGAAAACTATTGAAACTTGGGATTAGGCTTTTAGTCTTCAACTTTCAACTTTCAACTTTCAACTTTCAACTTTATCAGCTTAAAGATTAGGAAATTATGAAATATTTAGTAACGGGTGCTGCTGGTTTTATTGGCGCGGCAACATGTCAAAAATTGTTAGCGGCTGGCCATGTAGTAGTCGGTATTGATAACCTTAATGATTATTACGATGTAAATTTAAAACTAGCTCGTTTAGCGCAGTTTGAAAGCCATGAAGCGTTTACATTTATTAAGCTTGATATAAGTGAACGCCCAGCAATGAGCGAGTTATTTAAAACACAGCAGTTTGATAAAGTAATACATTTAGCGGCGCAAGCCGGTGTTAGGTATTCAATAGAAAACCCTGATGCTTATGCAGACTCTAATTTAGTAGGGCACTTAAATGTGCTTGAAGGATGTCGTAATACTAAAGTTAAGCACTTGGTTTATGCTTCATCTAGCTCTGTATATGGCTTAAACGAAAAAACACCGTTTGAAACAACCGACAGTGTTGATCACCCAGTGTCGTTTTATGCTGCAACTAAAAAAGCGAATGAACTAATGGCGCATAGCTATTCTCATTTATATAGCCTACCTACAACAGGCTTACGCTTTTTTACCGTTTATGGCCCATGGGGTCGCCCAGATATGGCACCGTATATTTTTACTAAAAAAATACTTGCCGGCGACACTATTGATATAAATAACAACGGCGATATGTGGCGTGACTTTACTTACATTGATGACATTGTCGAAGGTGTTGTTCGTGCTGCTGATGTTATACCAGTTGCAAATCCAGGTTGGAGAGTTGAAAACGGTTCACCAGCTTCTAGCTCTGCTCCGTATGCGGTTTATAATATTGGCCACGGTAGCCCAATAAACCTAATGAAGTTTATTGAAGCCATTGAGGCTGAGTTAGGTACTGAAGCTAAAAAGAACTTCCGTGAAATGCAAGCCGGCGATGTTTATAAAACTTATGCTGATACTACGGATTTATTTAATGCAACAGGCTATAAAGCGCAAGTTGGTGTTAAGCAAGGCGTTAGTGAGCTTATTAAGTGGTATAAAAGCTTTTATAAATAAAGGTTATAATTTGTAAGTCATTTAAAAACACTGTTTTCATTTGAGACAGTGTTTTTTATTGGCTTTTAATAAAGTTAGGTTAGCTGAGCGCGAAGTAAATTCGCACCTACAAGGTGTTAAAAATTGGCAAATACACCTAACCTAGCAAACGTTTCCCCGTATACATCCTTTCCTTGATACAGCTCAGCTCCCCAACTTTTAGCGCCCATTATTGGTTTGCTTAATTTCCGCGTATAGGCTGTTTGTAACTCATAACTTGTTTTATAACCATCACGTTTATTTTCAAGCATACGAATAGTGGTATTTAAGCTTTCTATTTTACTTAATTGCCAATGCCAATTTACGCTCATAGATTTAGCTGGTGTGTAATCGGTGTAGTCATGCTCATCACCTAGCCAATGGCCAATAACATTACCTGAATTACGGTTGCCATCAAGGTAAAGACGGTTGTTATACCAACCTTTTTGTAAGTTACTATGCTCAAAACGTAGGCTGTGGTTATTAGCAATAAAAGGTAAGTAGAGTCCAAAACTGTAGGCATTATTACGAGATCCACCTAACGTGTCTTCAAGCGCAACCTCGCCATAAAACTCATAAGGAAGTGCGTAAATACTATTGTTGTAGGCAAATGTTATGGATCCTAGTTGATCTCCAAGCTCAAAGTTTTCTCCAAACTCATCGGCATCATCACGACCAACATTGTCTTTGCTGCCAGGGCTAAAAAATCCCTCAGTAAAATCTTTTAAAGTAACGCTTCGCGGACCGCCACCAAACTGCATCAAACGGCTTAAGCCTATTGTTAAATTATCGGTTGCTGCAAAGCTAGTGTGTAAGCCAAATAAATAAGGCTTGCCTGGCTCATACACATTAGCGACTCCTGTTTGTCTTCCTTCTTTTAAAATTCCGCTTTGCTCTGTCATTTTACTAATAAACATATCGTAACGAATTTTAAAGCTGGTTATTGGCTCTACATTACTTAGGGTTATTGAAGGGGTTGTTTTAGCTTGTGTACTTAATAGCATCGCGCTGTCGTTAAAAGGTGAATACCAATGTTCTCGGTAGCCTACATCTAACTGCGCATATTTATTACCAAGGTAAAAAAAGCTTTGTGTAGGTAATATTTCGTCTTCGTTGGCTATGCCTGCAACACTTACACCAAAGTAACGCCCGAAGTTAGCATAAGCACCACCTTCAACAATTAAGTTGGTTTTAGTGGTTTGGCCGCGTTGGTTTGGCAGTGTTTTATCTTTTGTGCCAGCAGCAAGTGTTACTTTGGCAAATGTACCTGCATCGCTTTGAATATAGGGGCTAAGTTGGTACGAAAGTGTTTGATATAACTCTGGATAAGTATGCCTTACTGTTTGCAGCACTCTATAAATATCGTGCGCTTTATAAGGCTTACTCATAATATGTGTATTTTTACTTACGGCTAAAAGTCGTTGTACTTGGTGCTCAAGTTCTGGGGCTTGATTTAAAGGTAAATAAGGTGATACGCCACCTTTAGCAACAGCATTTGCACTGATTGCCATCCCGATAAACAGTGATATTTTTTTGAGCATAATTATTCCGTTAGCAAAATTTGTTTAAGTAAAAACGTTAACGCGAGGTTAGCAATAAACGCCTAAGTAAGGAAGAAAAAAGCGATATATTAGTGGGGATATATAGGAGTAAGCTATCATTCGCAGGTGATAGACTATTCGTTAAATTCGAGCGCATTCTTGCATGTAGTGTTTTGCTATAAAGCAGGCGGTGAACGCATTTAATAAGTTATACCTACAAAAAATAGATTTATAAGTTATTTATTCACAAAGAGGTTAAGAGGGCGCTGCGCTTTAGAGAAGTAAAAATACATAATTACTATTGTTTTAATTGTGTGATTCATAGACATCATTTCACTTTTCGTAGTTGAAGATCACGCTGATAATTCGATAACTGAATGCGTTCATTTTCAGTTTCGTAGTTAGCGTGAACGTCTTCCCAAAGCGGTGTTTTTTCAAGCCGTTCACATACAACATCCATTGGAGTCTTACCTTTGAATGAGCCGTGAGCGCGTTGCCAATTGTAGTAATGCTGCCACTCAGGTAACGTTTCATTTTTGAGTTCGTCCAAATCCAAATTAACGGTCGAATAAAACTCTTCCTTATCAGTTCTTTGTGACCTTTCAACTTTGCCATTTAAGTGAGGAGAGCCTGGCTTATTGGGGCGAAATTTAATGCCATGCTCCATCAATTTGAGCTGTACTTTTTCAGCAAAAAACTCCGTTCCGCGATCAGTTTGAACTCGCTGTATCGGGAATGGCATTTCTTCTATTACCTTATCGATGAAGGTAAGAGTATTGGCTGCCGTTCTACGCTTAAAAACGTCCAACACGCGATATCTAGAGCAATCATCAACAGCAGTATATTGATAAATCCCTGGTGCAATTTTACATGTATCCATCTGAACTCGGTCACCAGGAATAGGTCTTTGGTATCGAATGAAGTCTTTTTTCTTCCGCTGAAAAACTATTGGTTTTACCTCATGTTTGGTCAGCACTTTGTGAATTGAAGCAAGCGATAGCTGAAAATTATGCTCGCGAAGAAGCTCATTTTGAATTCTTCTGGCACCAAGTTTTCTATTTTTTCTGAGTTTAAGAATCCACTCTTCAATTCGATTATTAATTTTAGTGTTTGGGGAGCTGTGCGGGCGTCTAGAAACGTCCTGTAGGCCGTCTAGTCCCTTCTCTTTGTATCGCTTATACCACTTTCGAAGAGTGGGCCTAGAAATTCCACACCGACGACAAACTAGGCCCGCATTATTAGTTTTTTCGTAAAGCTCAATCCACTTTAAACGTTGTTTAATTTCTTTGTTCATAGCGTCATAGTATATTGAAACGATCTCTATGAATCACACAATTACTATTATTTTAATGTCTTCTCATTTACTCCTCTTTTGCTTCTCTTTGTGCAATAAGGTTTTAAGTAATTTATTCACAAAGAGGCTAAGAGGGCGCTGCGCTTTAGAGAAGTAAAAATACATAATTACTATTGTTTTAATGTCTTCTCATTTACTCCTCTTTTACTTCTCTTTGTGCAATAAGGTTTTAAGTAATTTATTCACAAAGAGGTTAAGAAGGCGCTTCGCTTTAGAGAAGTAAAAATACATAATTACTATTATTTTAATGTCTTCTCATTTACTCCTCTTTTGCTTCTCTTTGTGCAATAAGGTTTTAAGTAATTTAT